>JBKHJR010000008.1:0-54406 GCA_046537975.1 Desulfurivibrionaceae bacterium | reverse complement strand
CGTCTATTCTCTGGAACGGGCGGAAAAGAATGGCTGGATTTCTTCCCGGGTTTTCAGAAGGTTGGTTGATTCTCTCCTGGTAAATTCTATTTTCAGTAATGATGTAATGAATACCAGTCTTTCCATGGAGCAGCGGAATCCCTTCTTGGTTCTGGTCAGTCCGACCCGGAAATGCAATTTACGTTGTACCGGCTGTTATGCCAACAGCGACAGTACTCAAAAAGATAATCTGGATTTTGACACCTTTGACAGAATACTCAATGAAAAACGCCGGCTCTGGGGCTCATGTTTTACAGCTGTCTCCGGCGGTGAGCCTTTTCTCTGGAAGAGTAAGGGCAAAGATCTTCTGGATCTGGCGGAACTGCATAACGATGAGTATTTTATGGTTTATACCAACGGGACAATGATTGATGAAGAGACAGCAGCCCGCCTGGAGGAGCTGGGCAATGTCACTCCGGCCATCTCTGTTGAAGGCTATGAGGCTGAGACAGACGGCCGCCGGGGCAAAGGGGTGTACCGTAAAATCATGGACGCCTTTGAGCGGCTGCGCCGCTATGGGGTCCCGTTTGGAATTTCAGTGACCGGGACCAAGCATAACTGGGAAGCCATCACCAGCGACGAATTTGTTGATTTTTACTTTAATGAACAGGGAGTCTTTTATGGCTGGCTTTTTCAGTATATGCCCATCGGCCGGTCCACTGATCTTGACTTGATGGTTCCGGCGGAAGAGCGGCTCAAGATGTGGGAACGGTCCTGGGATCTGGTAACGCGTAAAAAAATATTTTATGCGGATTTCTGGAACAGTGCTACCGCTTCCAGCGGTTGCATCTCTGCTGGCAGGCCCAATGGTTATTTTCATATTACCAGTAACGGCGATGTGACTCCCTGTGTTTTCATTCCCTACGCCGCTGCCAATATCTATGATATTTACAAGGATGGCGGTACCATTAATGAGGTTTTCAAGACCCCTCTGTTTCAAAAGATCAGGCAGTTCCAGAACGATTATGCCTATAACCGGCAGCACCAGGAAGTTGGCAACTGGTTATGCCCCTGTCCCACCAGGGATCATCACGAGAAGTTTAACGAAATACTCCAGCAGACCCAGCCTAGACCGCTTGATGAAGGGGCAAAAGTGGCCATGCATGATCAGGACTATATCCAGGGAATGGCTGATTACGGTAAGCGTCTCAATAATATAACCAAACCGGTCTGGGAATCCCGGTATCTGCATTCTGTAGAGAAAAACCAGGAGAGGGAAGAAGTAGAATAATCCTTTAATAATAAAGACCTAAACTTACAGCCTTTTTTGCTGATTAATCTCCCGACCATACAAGTGACGGAAAAGTTTAATGATGAAAATACTGATGATATATCCGGAATATCCTGCCACCTTCTGGAGTTTCAAGTATGCCCTTAATTTTGTTTCCAGAAAGGCCTCTTATCCTCCTCTGGGCCTGCTAACCATCTCTTCGCTCCTTCCCGGCAGCTTTCAAAAAAAACTGGTGGACATGAATGTCAGGAAACTCAAAGACCGGGATCTGGATTGGGCGGATTATGTCTTTATAAGTGCCATGAATGTCCAGAAGGAAAGCGCCAGAGCAGTAGTGGAAAGATGCAAAAGAAAAAACAAAAGAATAGTGGGAGGCGGCCCGCTATTCACCATTCAACCGGAAGCTTTTGCCGATATAGATCATTTGATCTTGGATGAGGGGGAAATAACTCTTCCTCTGTTTCTCTCTGATCTTTCCCGGGGCACTCCTGAAAGGGTGTATTCCTCGAAAGAAAGACCGGACATCAGAAAAACCCCGGTTCCGGACTGGTCCCTGATAAATTTCAAGGACTATGCCACCGTATTGATTCAGTACTCCCGGGGCTGCCCTTTCAAATGCGAGTTTTGCGATGTGGCGATTCTAAACGGCAAAACTCCCAGAACCAAATCAGCGGCCCAGGTTATAAACGAACTGGATTCGGTTTATCGCCTGGGTTATCGGGGCGCTGTCTTTTTTGTTGATGATAATTTTATAGGCAACAAAAGAGATGTTAAGGAGATGCTGTCCCACCTTGTAAAGTGGCAGGAAAAGCGGGATTACCCCTTCACCTTCTTGACAGAGGCCAGTGTTAACCTGGCTGAGGATCGGCATCTGCTGGATCTTATGAGCCGGGCCAACTTCAACAAGGTGTTCTTGGGCCTGGAAACTCCCAGTAAGGAAAGTTTGACAGAGACCGGGAAAATGCAGAATGTGGCCTGCGATGTGGAACAGGCGGTCAAGACCATTCAGCAGCACGGTATGGAGGTTATGGGAGGCTTTATTCTTGGTTTTGACAGTGACACCAAGCCCATCGTATTCAACAACCTTATCCAGTTTATCCAGAATCTGGGAGTGGTAACCGCCATGGTGGGTCTGCTGAATGCCATACCTCAGACTCCGCTCTACAAGAGACTGGCTAAGGAAGGCAGACTGCTGGGGGATATGAGTGGCTCAAATACTGATGCCACAATGAATTTCAGGCCCAGAATGGATCCGGAAAAACTGATAAACGGCTACAAGAAGGTGCTGGCGCACATCTATTCCCCACAGGAATATTATAAGAGAATAGATACCTTCTTAAACAACTATACCCCCAAGGCCAGATCCAGGATAAGGGTTCGGGAAGTAAAAGCCTTTTGCAAGAGTATCTTCAGGATAGGTCTCTTCTCCAGGTGCAGTTTCCACTATTGGAGGCTGCTGATCAAAACTCTTTTCAAAAAGCCCAGGGCCTTTCCCGTGGCAGTGGAAATGGCCATAATAGGCCACCATTTCCGTAAGTTGGCCAAGGAGGTCAATAAGGGCTGCTCTGTTTAAGCGCCATGCTCACCATCTCCAATAAAGTGGTCATTCCCGACAGTGAAATCGAATTATCTGCCGTGCGCTCCCAGGGAGCCGGAGGGCAGAATGTCGACAAGGTGGCCACAGCTGTCCATCTGCGCTTCGACATCCCGTCATCTTCTTTGCCTGAAGTCTATAAAGAGCGCCTGCTTAAGCTTTCCGACCAGAGAATAAGCAAAGAAGGGGTGGTGGTAATCAAAGCCCAGCAACACCGGAGCCGGGAGAAGAACAGGGAAGAAGCTCTGGAACGACTTGGCCGGCTGATCAAAAAGGCTTCCCAGACCCCGCGGAAGCGGAAAGCCACCAGGCCCAGCCGGGCTGGCAGGAAAAAGCGTCTGGAAAACAAGAAGAAGCGCAGTCAGCTTAAGTCATTACGGGGTAAGGTGTTATAAGACTTATTATTTTGTCGGTATATAAATTGTCCTGTCAACCTCTCTTATTCCCCCATATCTTCTTGTACTTCGTGTCCTTTGCGGTTTTCCGGGGGTTATGTCAATGCCGTTTATTCCGGATGACTGAGCAGATATTTTGCTCAAAACAAGAGAGGCATTTTTTTAGGTAAAAGGATGTTTAATGGACAGCCAGCCGCCAGGTGAGACCGATCCCGGCTATGGCGGCAAAGGTCAGGGGTAGTCCCACCCGGAGGGCCAGGGCTCTTTCTCCTACCACCAATGAGATCCCGGCTTTGAAGAAGCTGTTGACAGCGGCGGCAATAATTAAAGCCAGGGCCGCTACAGACGGCATAATCTCTTCACTGCCCATCTGTCCCAGGGAGAGGGTTATGGCGTCGACATTGCTGACGCCCGAGACCGCTGCCAGGAGATAAATGCCGGTTTTCCCCGCATAATCCCTCAGGACTCTGGCCAGGATCATGATCAGGGCCAGCATTGTCCCGAACTTTAAAGCCATACCCAGCTGGAAAGGATTGCTGAGCTCCATTTTGTGTTCTGTCTTCTTGACTTGGGCCAGTCGCCACATAATAAAGGCCGCCAGAAAGGTAATTATTGCCATTACAGCCAGGGGAGGCAGCAGCACTTTAAAAAGACCTGGATTTAGTACCGTTGCCAGAAGGAGCATGCGGGGAAACATCGTGGCACAGGCAGCCAGCATCCCGGCTGCCAGAGAGTTTTCCATTCCGGCATGGCGGTTTGAGAGCCTGGATAGATTCAGGGTTACCACGGTGGAGGTGACCAGGCCTCCGAATAATCCGGTCAGCAGAGGGCCGTAAACCACACCGCCGATCCTGATGGCAAAGTAGCCTGCATAGGAAATAGCCGCTACCAGCACTACCATCCACCAGATCTGATAGGGGTTTAAAACCTCGCCGGGACCGTAGCCCTGATCAGGCAGGACAGGGAGCATCACCACTGAAATAAGTAAAAGCTGCATGGTGGAATGCAGTTCCCGGCGGTCCAGTTTTCTGATCCAGCCATGCAGGGTGGGTTTGAATCCCAGGAGCAGTGTGGTAATAACCGCAGCCGCCGCAGCCAGTTTGCTATAGCCGAAGAAGGGCATTGCCCCCAAGCCGAAAGCAATGAGGGAGGCAATGATACTGGTAACCCCGAAGTCCTCGATACTGGCACTGATCCTGCTGTAGGCCTTAGTCATTATCAGAGCCAGCCCCAGAAAAAGAAAACCGAGTAACATAATGCTGCTCTCCAGCGAGAGCAGGGCACCGATCCCGCCCAACAAACTGATAAGGCCAAAAGTCCGCAAACCGGCTATCCTGAGCCCTTCATCCCGTTCCCGGGTGTGCCACCCTCTTTCCAGACCAATTAAAAGACCTATCATCAGGGATTCGACAAGATTTTTAAAAATTTCCAGTTCCATCTTTACCTTTGGTTAATGTCTGCGGAATCAACTTGGTATGGTATTGATACTAAAAGATTTTGACCCGGACACCAAGATTTGTTTTCATTTATTACCCGGTTTTATTACCTTTTCTTCACCGGCTTGCAGGTCTATAACTGTAACTTCAGGGGGAGACAGAAAGCGGATGGGAGGTCCCCAGGTTCCGCTGCCCCGGCTGTGGTAAATAAATCCGCCTTCTTCTATTCCGGTCAGGCCGTTTGACCTGGGATAGAACAGACGGGTTATTAAGTTAAAAGGAAAAATCTGACCTTTATGGGTATGGCCGGAAAGTTGGAGGTCAAAAAAACCCCTGCTTTCCTTAATAACTGAGGGCCGATGTTTGAGCAATACCCTGAAATTTTCAGGAGCTTGGCCTTTGAGGATTTTAACCTCACCAGGAGTTTTAGATTGGTCATAACTTGTGGCGGTTGGGTCGTCAACCCCGGTGAAACTGATACCGGCCAGGACTGCGGTCCTGTTGCGCAGGACCTGGAAGCCGGCGGCCCTTGTAAAACCCAGAGTCTTATCAAGACCGGCATAAAACTCATGGTTGCCGGTTACTGCCAGTTTGCCCAGAGGTGGTTTGACCTCAGCCAGCATCTGCCTTACTTCTTCCAGATTGTCGGTCTGGCTGTCCACCAGATCCCCTGTAGACACCAGGAGGTCAGGATCCGCCTTTCCCACTTTCTCCAGGATTCTGGCCAGGCGTTTTTTCCCTACCATAAGACCCAGATGAACATCTGATATATGAACCAGGCGAAAGTTTCCGGTTGCTTTGGGAATCCGGGGACTTTCAATTATCAGGTGGTTAGTCCTGATGGCCCGGGCTTCATAAAAGCCGTAGCAATAGATGGCCAGAACCAGAAGTACCTGAGTGAGAAATATTTTTCTACCCCTTTTTAATCCGTGTGACTTTTCTCTTGTTTGGGCTGAATTGGCGGAAGGCAGGCTAACGAGATCAGTAAAAACTGATAGGGAAATAAACAAAAAAAGAAATCCCATCCAGGTATAACTGATATAGGCCAGGATCTCTGATCCCCTTTCTATCCCAGCTCTCTCCATAACCCGGATAATTATCGGAGCTGCAACCAGTAAAAGTATTATAACAGCAAGCAGAAGGGATGATCGCCATTGGTTGCCGAACTGCCGGAATACGGCAAGGCCCGCTTTCCTGCCTTTATGGAGCAGGTAGTAATGGGCCAAGGTATATATACTGAAATAGAGGAGAAGAAAGGTGATCATATTAAGTAGAGAAATCCCCGGCTGGCCCTGATGTCCACCGGGGATTTTTAAACCTCACGGGCCATGATTTTGCCTGGTCTGCTTTATTCTTTGCTCATATATAGTTTTTTAAATTCCCTGGTGGCCTTACGTAGTTCTTCAATATTGGCCGGATCAAGACTCTGCTTGCATTTCATGGCATAAACCAGCATTCGGTGAAGTGTTCCGAGTTTTTTTTCATAGTGTTGGTCGTCCGGTTTGATGCGCTGGGTAAGAAAATACTGACTGACGATGTGCTGAATCTCGGAAGCGTGATGTTCTTTATTGTCTATCCAGCGCACCAGCTGGTTGTGGTTTTTATCCTTATCATCTGATAAGTCCTTTATCTGATTAACAGATTTCTCTACAGTTGCAATGTGCTCGGTAATCATCTCCAGACGCATCTGATCATCGTATATGCCGCAGGGAATTTCGCAGTGCGCCTCAGAATAACTGCTGCAGGCAAAGATGGTAATAATTACCGCCGGAATGGCCAACCATAGTTTCTTCATCATTTTCCACCTCCATGTCAGTTTTTCAAATTTCCGGACTTCATCTGTTGCTGATCCGCTGCCTCTGCTCAGCAGCATCAGCTAAGCCGGGGTTTTTGCGTTTGACAATAATCTTATGGCCCATATAAGATAATTATATAGAGAGAGCTTGACGATTGTAAATGACATTTTGCCTTATTTAAGGGGTCCTTGGGGGATAATGAAACTTAAACTGCCTTATAGCGCCAGGAACTGGATTTCGCTGATTGGGGCTACTGTAGCTTTGATCAGTTTTTTCATGATCGTTTTTTTGTTCGCCGTAACCGTACTTTTCTGGCAGCGTTCTGCCTATATCGGCCTGGTTATTTATATCCTGTTACCGGCAATCATGGTGGTAGGCCTGCTGGCCATCCCCATAGGCATGTGGCGCCAGGTCAGAAGGGAGCGGTCTGAAGTGACCGCGACCGAAAAACGCTGGCCGCTGATCGACCTTAACGACGTCCACCACCGTCACGGGTTCTTTATCTTTGCCTTTACTTCAGCCATTTTGTTATTTGCCTCTGCTCTGGGCAGTTATCAGGCCTTTCATTTGACTGAATCCACCGGTTTCTGCGGCAAGCTCTGTCATACTGTCATGAAGCCTGAATATACCGCCTACCAGGAATCTCCCCATGCCCGGGTAAAGTGTGTGGAATGCCATGTTGGTCCTGGAGCCGACTGGTATGTCCGTTCCAAGCTTTCCGGTCTGCGCCAGGTCTTTGCGGTAGCAGCCGACACCTATCCGCGCCCCATTCCTACTCCGATAGAGAATCTCCGTCCGGCCCGGGAGGTATGCGAGCACTGCCACTGGCCCCGCAAATTTTATCCCCGCAATCTATGGTCAAACAGTTATTTTATGCCGGATGACAATAATACGCGTTGGGATTTGAGCCTGGTAATGAAAGTTGCTGCCCGGGATCCGGCCAAGGGTTTGAAGGAAGGGGCCCACTGGCATGTCAGTCCGGATGTGCGTATCGAATACCACGCCGCAGATCACCAGCGCCAGCAGATTGACTGGGTGAAAATGATTGATCTTGACACAGGTGACACCCGGATCTACCGGGACCAGGACAATCTGCCCCAGGTGTCTCCGGAGCAGAAAGAAATGCGCACTATGGACTGTGTGGACTGCCACAATCGCCCTTCTCATAGATTTGCCTCACCCCGGCGGTTTGTCAATGCCGCCTTAAGTGCCGGTGAAATCCCTTCTGAACTCCCGCAGATTAAGAAAGTGTCCCTGGATTTATGCGCCGAACAGTATCCCGGCCAGAGTGCAGCAGAAGACGGGTTGGCAGAAGGAATTCATAAGTTTTACCGGGAAAATTATCCGGAACTTTATGAAAAAGAACAGGCTATGATGGATAAGGCGGTAGCCGGACTGCAGGAGATCTACTCCAAAAACATTTTCCCGGAAATGAAGGCCCGTTGGAGTGCATACCCCTTGTCCAGAGGACATCTTGAGTTTCCCGGCTGTTTCCGCTGTCACGACGGCCGACATAGAAGTGAGGATGGTGAGCTTATCAGACATGACTGCAATCTTTGCCACCGGATCGTTGCCCAGGGGATTCCGGGGAAAAATTATGAAGCCGTTTCGGCGGATGAAGCTCTGGAATTCCGCCATCCTGAACCGATCGGGGGTATCTGGCGGCAGATGCTTTGCAGTGAGTGCCATAACGGTTTGGGGGGATGACTGCTTAAGCCGAGATATCATTTATACTGAATTAAATGACAAAACCTAAAACAACAAGGAGGTAGTAAATTATGCCCCAGGGAAAGAAAGTAGAGTATAAGCAGTATTCCGTTGAGATTACTCCCTTGGACAAGTTCTGCTCCAATTATTCTTATGTTATCCGGGACAGTGAAGGCAAGGAAATCAAACACGTCCAGATGGGCGGGGATACAGAAGATAAGGCCGTGGAAAATGCCCTGAAAATGATTGATTTTGAAATAGAGTTAGCCAAAGAAGGGGGATGATCTGACCAAAAGGCCGGACAGATTGTGTCTGTCCGGCCTGTGCTGTCAAGATAGGTTCCAGGCCATAATCTTTTAGTCTGATTTGCGGGAATAAGTCAGGATTTTCCCTTTATAGTCTGAATTATCGGTTAGTCTTTTACTGACGTTTTCGGAGGTATATGAGTAGCCAAGGGCTGACATTTTTTTGTTGAATTTGCCCTGAAGTCTTCGTCCTGGATCTATTATTATCACTTTTACGGTCTTATTTGAGTTCCTGTCAATAAAGGCTGAAACTAAGCCGGGATGGTCAGGTTCATACAAGAGATCACTGCCGATAATTAAATCAAATTTACCTAATAGGTGATCGGATTTGGCCCAGTCGGCAATTTTAAAATTAAGGGGCGGGAAATTGTTGAGGCTGAGGTTTTCTGTTAAGAAAAGCGAAGCCATGGGGTGATAATCGCTGGCGGTGACATCCGCTCCCCTGCGATGAGCCACCAAGCTGGCCAGTCCCAGGCCGCAGCCGATTTCCAGAATCTTCAGGCCCTGGATCTTATATTCATGCATGATCTCCGCCAGTACTAAGGAGGAATGCCAAATAACGCCGAACAGGGGCCAGGTGGCGGAAGAAATGCCGGCCCGCGCTGCTACACCCTGAGGGTCTGAGTATTGTTGCCTGTCTTTGAGGGAGCGGATCCGGTAATTAAAGTCACCGATTTGGATGCTCTCATATTTAACCTGGTATTCCACTTAAAGCCTGCCATGTTGAATTGATAAGCGGGAAATGCACCTCGCTTGACTATACAGGCTTTTGGGAAAAAATACAGTAAAATGTCAAGATCTGTAATTCAGATCCGTAAAAGTATGGTTCCTACTCTGAAAGGGCTTTGCTGAACAGCTTGTTGGCCAGCTGGGGGTTGGCCTTGCCCTGGGTCTTTTTCATGAGCTGGCCCACAAAAAAGCCCATGACCTTGGTCTTGCCCCCTCTGTACTGTTCCACCTGGTCCGGGTTTTCCGCCAGAATTTCCTGGACCAGCTTGCCCAGTTCGTCCTCGTCACTCATCTGGACCAGATTTTTTTCCTTGATAATAGTCTCCGGGTCTTGGCCGTTGTCCATCATTTCCTCAAAGACGGACTTGGCGATCTTGCCGCTGATTGTACCCTTATCCACCAGGCTAAGGAGATGGGCCAGATTTTCCGGCGTCACCGGAAAATCGGTTATCTCTGCTCCGTCTTCTCCTTTCAGGACCCTCAGTATTTCGGTTTTTATCCAGTTGGCAAGTTTTACGCCGTCCCCGTAGTCTTTCAGGGCCCGTTCAAAGTAGTCGGCCAGTTCCCTCTCCGAGGTGAGGATGGCGGCGTCCTCTTCCTCCAGGCTTAGTTCAGCGATGAAACGTTCCTTCTTTTCATCAGGCAATTCCGGCAGATTCTTTTTGAGATATTCCGTCCAGCTCTGTTCGATTACTACAGGCACCAGATCGGGTTCAGGGAAGTAGCGGTAGTCGTGGGCTTCCTCTTTGCCGCGCATGGAGACGGTCATATTCTGGGACGAATCCCAGAGCAGGGTTTCCTGGACAACTTCTCCTCCATCCAGGATAATATCCCGCTGTCTTCTCTCCTCGTGTTCCAGGGCGGCCTGGAGGTTGCGGAAGGAATTCATGTTTTTCAGCTCGGACCTGGTCCCCTTTTCTTCTGTTCCTGCGGGACGCAGGGAGATGTTGGCGTCACAGCGGAAGTTGCCTTCCTGCATGTTGCCGTAACAGATGTCAAGATAGCGCAGGATGGCGTGCAGTTTCTTGAGATAGGCTACAGCCTGGAAAGGGGATCTGATGTCCGGTTCACTGACTATTTCTATCAAGGGGACGCCGGTCCGGTTCAGATCCACATAGCTCACCGGTTCTCTGTCATCATGGATCAGTTTGCCGGCATCTTCTTCCATGTGAATACGGGTTATGCCAATCTTTTTGGTTATGCCGTCGACATCAATTTCCACATATCCATGTTCGGCGATGGGCATATCATACTGGGAGATCTGATATCCTTTGGGCAGGTCGGCATAAAAGTAGTTTTTTCTGGCGAACTGACTGTTTTCGTTAATCCGGCAGTGGGTGGCCAGGGCCATTTTCAGGGCGAATTCCACAACCCTCCTGTTCAGTACCGGCAGAACGCCGGGCATCCCCATACATACAGGGCAAGTATTGGTGTTGGGAGGGGCGCCGAAGTTAGTGGAACAGCCGCAGAATATCTTGCTGTTCGTCTTCATCTGGGCATGAACTTCCAGTCCTATAACAGTCTCTAGTTCCATAGTTAGTTGTTTTTATTTTTTATTTATCCATTGAGAGATGGCGCTCAGCTCATTTGGCCATTCCGGACTCAGCCGGACCTCCATGAACAGCTTGAATAAATCATCAACCGTCTGTACCATGGTTTCCAGCAGGCCGATCCGGTCTAAAAGCATGCCGCTTAAGGCTTCCGGATCATTTTTTTCTTCCGTCTGGGACATGGTCTTTGGCAGTCTCACGCTTCTGAATTCAAAAAGACTGCCTTTCAGGGTTAAAAACCATTCATAGTCTTCCACTACTATATGTATCCGGGCCTGTTCCAGTTTCTTCCCTACCTGCAGACCGGTCCGGGCTTCATTCATCTCAGCCTGAAAACCTTGGCAGACCACCTTTTCAAAGGCTTCTCCCTCTCCATACTCCAAAAGCATGTGTTTTTCAAATATGACCTGGATATCTCCAGTGCCGGGAACATATATGGTTCCCCCTCTTTCTTCGCTTTTATACCAGAGCCAAGTCAGAAATTCCTGCCCCAGGAAGCGTTTTTCAGCAATCAGGTCAACTAAGTCCATGTTTTATTTGTATCGTTTGTTGGTTATTAGTTTTGCCACACAGGTGCCACTCATCGTCTTTTAGCAACAGCACCAGTAAAAGCAACTGGTTGAATCAAATGTAGATTTGGGGGCCAAGTCGGGCCAGGGCATCATGGCGGTCAGGACCCAGCAGATGTTCCGCCGTAAGATAAGGAATCTGAAGCTGCAGGGAAAGGCCGAAGGTCTCCTTAAAAAAATCTTCCAGTTCAGCCTGGACCTTTTCCGAAGTAGAGAAGAAGTAAAGAACGGATTCCGCCAGGTTCCAGCATATATCATAGGTGGCAGCCTGAGGCGGGGTCTGTTTCAGGAGCTGGAGACGGACATTTTCCTTGATTTCCATTTGCTGGGATCTGTTCAATTTGGGGAGTTCTCTTTCCTTTTTGAGGCGCTCCTCCTCCTTGAGGCAGAATTTTTTTAAAAGCTTAGGGGAGACCTTTCTTTCATCGATCCGTAAACTTAAGACGATGTAGTCTCCGACTCCATAATTCTCGTACTGCAGATCGTTGTCAAACATGTTATGGATCGATACCCAGCCTATGGAACGTTCATCCAGGGAATCGTCTATATCCCGGAAGCTGTTAGCACTTATGCGTTCATCGGCAAAATCCCAGAAATTATCCGGCATCTCCCCTGCCACGGCATAGCGGACAAAAGTAAATGATGAGGAAAGTAATCCCATTTTTTTTAACTCCAGAATTAATCGATATAATTATGATACCCGCCTTAGGAATCATCTGAATTAAATAGCAGAACAGACGTTACTTAACAAGGTATTTTGCAAAAGAAAAGAAAAAGGCAATAATGGAAAAAGTTGTTCAGAAAGTCTTGACACATAAGTCATATTTAGCTATTTATAGCCTTTTCAGGGTCGTTAACTCAGCTGGTAGAGTATCTGCCTTTTAAGCAGAGAGTCGCAGGTTCGAATCCTGCACGACCCACCAGTCACCAGTCATTAAGTAGAGATATATACGTCCCCATCGTCTAGCCAGGTCCAGGACACCGGCCTTTCACGCCGGCAACAGGGGTTCAAATCCCCTTGGGGACGCCAAGTTTCAGTAAACAGGTGTCCAGCATACCACCTTCGAATATAAACGGATCTTAACTCCCCGCTCCAAGCGGGACAGCGGAGGTTCAACCTCTCGTATCAGCATGGTTCGCCTGATCCTGTTTTCCGATTTGACACCTGTTTGGTCTATTGCCAATGACCTTCCAAAATTTCTTCTAAATTTTCTCCTTCCGACTCCATGATTATGTTAAACTATTAATTAATGAATCAATCGGTCATTGACATCATCAACCACAGCGTATCTCAAGATATGGGCAATCAAAATGGATGAAAAAAAATTACAGGAAGAATTGCAGTCTCAGGTTCAGGAGAAACTGTCCCCTCTTTTCAGCAGGTACAGTGTTGATTTCAGCGGTTTGGAATCCGTCCTGAAGTGGAAGCCTATCGTTTTAATGATAGGCAACTATTCCTCGGGTAAGTCCACGCTGATCAATGAACTGCTCGGCCAGGATATCCAGAGAACCGGCCAGGCCCCTACTGATGATTCATTTACCATAATCACTTCGGACTCTGAGGAGGAGGTTACGGAGATCACCGGAGCCACTCTGGTCAATGATGAGTCCCTGCCCTTCAGCCCCTTCAAGGCTTACGGTGAAAGGTTTATCTCCCATTTTTCCTTGAAACTGGTGGACAATGATCTGCTCAGCAATATGGCCATCATTGACAGTCCCGGCATGCTTGATTCTGTAACTGAAAAAGACCGGGGCTATGAATTCCTTTCTGTACTCGGAGAATTTGCCAGGCTTGCCGATCTGGTAGTCCTGATGTTTGATCCGCACAAAGCCGGAACCATCAAGGAAACTTATAATGCCATCCGCTCCACCCTGCCCGAATCCTCGGCAGAGGACAGGATTGTCTTTGTCATGAACCGGATCGACGAGTGCGAAAACCTAAGCGATCTGGTAAGGTCTTTCGGGGCGCTGTGCTGGAATCTCTCCCAGATGACGGGCCGCAAGGATATTCCCTATGTCTATCTGACTTATGCTCCCACTGTAGCCGGATCCACGGAACAGCTGGCTTCATGGGAGGGGGAGCGGGAAGATCTTAAGCGCAAAATCCTCAAGGCTCCGGGATTCAGAATTTACCATATTTTGGAGGACATAGATCAGCAGGTCAGTCAGTTGGAGATGGTCTGCGAAGCAATGGCCGGTTTTGCTAAAAAAGGCAGGAGGCTGGTAGTTCAGACAAGCAAGATTGCCTTGATAGTCGGGCTTTTTTTCTTTTTTATGTTGGGGCCCATCAGCAAACTGATCTTCGGGGTTCCTGAAGAGACCCTTATCGGGGGTCTGCTCGGACAGCATCCCCTCAGTATCAATCATCTCCTGTTTCCGGTTCTCGGGTTTGTTCTGGTCCTGTTTTTCAGCTGGTACTGGTTCAGCCGCTTTGGTTTCCAGGGGCTTAAGAACAAATGGAGTGAACGCTGTCAGGAGTTGATCACTCTGGATACCGCTTATAAAAGGGATCTCTGGAGAAATATCGAAGATCATACCAGAAAGTTGATCAGCAGGGCCCCTCTCCGGGAGATATGGGCCCGCCATTCCGGCAACCTGAAGCAGATCCGCGGCTTTCTCCATAAAACACTCAAAACATACTACCACAAGATAAAGAGTAAGCAGATCGACTAATCAAGCATTAAGTCTCCCGACTTTCACTTTACTTCTTTCTTATCCGCAGAGCTGTAACCTTTGCAGTCCTTAAAAATAGTGCGCTGGATCACAGCGTCGCTGAGATTGGCTCCGTTTAAGTCAGCTTTCCGGAAATCAGCCTTAACCAGATATGCGTTTTCAAGATCAGCTCCTTTCAAATTAGCCTTCCTGAGACGGGCCCAGTGTAAGTCCGCCCCCTGCAGATTGGCTCGGACCAGGCGGGATTTATCCAGATCGGCGTCAGCCAGTCTGGCATTTGACAGATTCGCATTTTTCAGGTCAGCATCTTTCAGTAAAGCCAGTTCCAGGTCTGCCTCCGAAAGAATGGCGTTTTTCAGAACCGCCCCTCTTAAATCCGCTTCTCTGAGGTTGGTCCCGGACAGGTCTGCTCCGGTCAGGTTGCTGTCGGTAAGTACAGCCCTTCTCAAATCTGCCCCCTTGAGAATTGCCCCCTCCAGGTCGGCATCATCCAGGTCTGCCCCGGCGAGATTTTCTCCGCTGAGGTCACAGTCCACACACTCCTTGTCTTCCAGCAGACGGCGAATTTTCGGCTTTACCGCAGAAACCTCGTCAGTATTATTGAAAGGCCACAGAAAGCTGTACCAGCTTTTTTTAGTTCCTCTGTTTCCGGTTCGGGAATCTTCAGGCTGTTCTGTCTTCTGTAGTACTTCGGGATCATCTTTTTCCGTGATCTCAAAAGTAAATTCCAGACCGCCGGTACTGCTGAAGAGCTGATAGTAATCGTTTTGCCCAATAAGACTGTAACAGGTCATTTCACCCGGCACCCAATCCCTGAACCCGAAACAGAACCGGTCGTCTCCGGTGATCTGCCAGAAACCCTTATCACGTTCGCCCTGATCGTTTTCAGCTTTCAGGTCTCCATTGGCCAGGAGTTTGACTTCTGCTTCATACAAGTCGTCCCAACTGGTAAGATTTATGGTGGCACCGGTTAATGTTTCCCTTATTTCACTCTTGGATAACTGCTGCCCCCCGCTCTGCAGGGAGTCCTCTATTTGAAGCCTTTGGCCACAGCCGGCTGAAAGAAAAGCAATAGTCAGGAAGCATCCGATGATGCGGAAATTTGTCATGCCTTTTCTCCATTATGATTTATGGTTGGTCATTTTGTAAAAAATGAGGATATTGATATTACCACCTGATTATAAAATTTAAATATTAAAATCTCTCCTACCTGATTTCCAGGGCAAGATCTATGGGCTGATGGTCGGAACTGGTGATCTCGGAATGGCAGGTTGAAGAGATGATATCGATACCCCGGACAAAGACATGGTCTATGGCTTTACCAAAGTAGCGGGATCTCCGGTCCGGATAAAAAGTAGCTGCATCCATATCGAGATCAGCAGTCATTTCCTGGAGGAAATTGGAACGGCGGGAAAGCCAGGTATTAAAATCCCCCCCCATGAGGACCGGGCCTTCATGAGTAGCAATAATTTCCTCAAGCTGCAGCATCTGCTGTTTGAATTTAGGCAGCCCCACGAAGTTAATAGCATGAACATTAAGAACCAGCAGCCCGGCTGCCAGGTTCTCCACTTGATAAACCGTGGCAATGACCATTTTGGGCAGGCGTACCACCGGTTCCGCAGCCGGGGACCTGAGATAAAAGATTTCCAGGGGGTCGGCCCGGGCCCCGGTCATAACTCCGGCTTCAGCAGGGGAGATCCTGGAGGTGAAGCCGGTGGCAAGATGCCAGCGGAGAGAATGGGATTTCTTTAAAGTTGCTATCACGGTTTCCCGGAGCAAGATCTCCTGAAGAAGAACCAGGTCCTTTTTCCAGGTGAGATATTGAAAGTCAGCAGACCAGGTAGGACGTCTGGCTTTGTAAACGTTCCAGACCAGCAGGCGCAGCTGCCGGGGGAGCAGATCCACCTCGCTTCTGCCGTAGAAGGCCAGCACGTCTTTGCGGTCTGGCACGTTGTGAGTAATTCCTTTCATGATATATTTTTAATTCCTGGTCTTTATTATCCGCGGCTATACAGCAGATTAGTTTTTATCAGGTCTCAGGGGGAAGGCAATAAGTCCGGCGGGCGGCAATTAACCTGACACCTCAATCCTCGATAAAACCGATTCCTGTTTTTTCAGTTATCCGCCCTCCCCTGAGTTCCAGGATACGGTCGGCCTGTTTTAAAGAAGTCGGCCGGTGGGCGATAATAATGGAGGTCCGTTCAGACATGGTTTCCTTGATGGCCTCTTCCAAGAGACGTTCCGAAGGGGTATCTATATTGGAAGTTGCCTCATCCAGTACCAGAATGGCAGGATCCCTTGCCAGTACCCGGGCCAGAGCAAGAAGCTGCCGCTGACCTGCTGAGAGTTCAAGACCTCCTTCACCTATTAGAGTATCCCATCCCTGGGGAAGCCTGTCTATGAGATAAGAAAGTCTTGCCATCTTAATTATTTCCATAAGGCTGCGGTCATCTAATTCAACCTCAAGAAGGATATTTTCCTTCAAGCTGGCCGGCAGAACAAAGACATCCTGCATAACCAGGCCAATCTGTTTTCTTACCCAGCGGGGTGCAAGCTGGACCAGGTCATAATCGTCCAGGTAAATTCTGCCCTGATCCGGTTCATAAAATTTTTCCAGAAGATTGATTATCGTGGATTTGCCGATTCCGGTAGGTCCACGGATGGCGACTGTCTCTCCCGGGTATATAGTAAAGGATGTATCCCGGATAATAGGATAGCCCGAGTTGTAGCCGAAAGTAACCTTTTCGAATGTGATCCTGCCTTCCAGGTCAGTAGAAGGGGTTAAATCTCCTTTCTGGTCAGTGGCTTTTTGGTCCAGTAACTGGAAAATTCGTTCGGCCGAAGCCAGGGCTGACTGGACAATTGAGTATTTCTGGGACAGTTCGCGCATGGGCCGGAAAAACAGGCGCATATAGGAGAGAAAGGCGACCAGTTCACCTATGGTCATTTGCCGGGCCAGGACTCTGTTGCCGCCGTACCATATAATAAGAGCCGTGGTGGCGGTACTGAAGAACTCCAGGGAAGGCATAAAAACCGCGAAAATTTTAATCTGTTTCATGGACCTGGAAAAATAAGACTGGTTTCTTTTGAGAAACCGGCGGTAAGTGTCTTTTTCTCTGGACAGGGACTGGATAAGGCTGATTCCTGACAGTGACTCCTGGAGAAAACCGTTTATTCTGGCCAGCTCCGTTCTGATCTCTCTGAATATATAGCGGGACAGGCGGCTGAACCAGACAATATTTAAAAAGACGAGCGGAAGAAGGAGGCAGATCAGACTGGCCAATCGGGTATTTATGATAAAGAGGATGATCAAAATCCCCCCCAGCTGCATAAAGTCATTAAAAAGGGTGACAATGACCGAGGTAAACATCTCATAGAGGTTGCTGATGTCATTTGTCAGCCTGGTAACAAGCTTCCCGGAGGGATTTTTATGATAGAAATCAAGGCCTATTTTCTGGAGATGGCTATAGAGCTGACAGCGTATGTTGTGCATGATGTTCTGCCCTATCCATTCCAGAATTAGGGCCTGGGCAAACGCCGCCCCAAAAGCCAGGAAAGCCAGAAAGGCAAAGAATCCGGACAGCATGGTCACCCCTTCCAGGCGCTGGTCCAGGGGAATCTCCTCATTCATGATATAGCTGTCCACTCCCTCCTTCAGAAGGGCCGGAAGGCTGAGGGTGGCACCGGTAACCAGCAGGGAGAGACCGATTGCCAGGACGATAAACCACCACCATCCGGAGGTAAACTGCATGATCCTCTGCCAGATGCCGGTGTCCCCTGCCCCGGTCAGCTTATCTTCTTCAAAATAGCCGAAATCGTATCGACGCAAATTCAGTTTCCAGTTTTTTGGTTCGCAGTTCAGGGCCTAAGTCAGAAAATTTCGTATATTATCTGTGGTCCTGTTTGCCACTATCTATTTTTAATATTTTTTAATCCACTCACCTTACTTAAGAGCTTAACATCTTCTGATAGTAGCTGTTGGTTTTTGCCAGCTCCTGGTGAGTGCCTTTACCGCTTACCCGGCCTTCCTGCATTATGATAATCTGGTGGGCCAGCTCAAGGGGCGCCAATCTATGGGAAATCAGGATGCAGGTTTTTCCCCGGAGCCAGGGGGTGATTGCTTCCATAATCCTTTGTTCCGTTTTAAAATCAACTGCAGATAACCCGTCATCTATGATGATAAAGGGCCTATCCAGGATCAGAGCCCGGGCCAGGGCCAGACGCTGTCTTTGTCCCCCTGATATGGTCACGCCTTTTTCCCCCAGCCTGGTCTGATAACCATCAGCCATTTGCAGGATTTCTTCATGCAGGAAGCAGGCTGCAGCGACCTCTTCTATTTCCTCCTGGCTGGAGTCCGGACTGCCGAAACCTATATTGGCGGCAATAGTATCGGAAAAGAGAATGGTGTCCTGGCTGACATAGGAGACAGCTTCCCTCACAGTTGAGATCTTCAGATCATTGACATCAATGCCGGAAAAGTAGAGCATTTCTCTTGCCACCGGATAACTGCGGGTGAGGAGCCGGCAGAGAGTGGTTTTACCCGAACCGGAAGGCCCGGTAATCCCTGTAATTTTTTCCGCATTAATCCGGCAGGAAAATCTGTTTAAGACCAGCCTGGTATGATTCGGATACGAGAAGGAAAGCTCCTGACAGTAAATAGTTCCTTTCAGGTTTTTTACCTCCAGGGGATCTGCGGTTTCTATCAATACAGGTTTTTCTTCCATGGTTTCCTGCAATCGTCCCAGAGAGGTTATTCCCCTCTGAAATAGGGTCAAAACCCAGCCTATGGCCATTATGGGCCAGGTAAGAAGGTAAATGTAGGAGATAAAGGCCACGAATTCACCGCTGCTGATAACACCGTTGATGGTTAGCCGGCCTCCGAAAAGCAGGATCAGCAGGAGACTGAGGTTGCCGGCCAGGGTAGAGGCTGGAAACAGGGTAGCCTGGACCCGGGCCAGCCCAAGATTTTCCCTGACATACTGCTTTCCCAGTAAAGTAAAGCGATCTGCAAAAAAGGGTTCCTGGGTGTAGGCCTTGATCAGTTTTATGGAGCCGATACTGTTTCTGGCAAATTCGCTGAGCCTGGCAAACTGTTCCTGGACTCTGGCAAACCGGTGATGAAGGCGTCTGGATAGGATCCTGGACAGGATGGCCAGGGCTGGCATGGGCAGTATGGCGATTACGGTCAGGACCGGACTTATATTAGCCATGAAAGCCAGAGCGGCACAGGTCATAACTACTGCATCCAGGCTGGCCACCAGACCCATACCTGTCGCCATCTGCACTGCAGTAAGATCGTTGGTGGCCAGGGCCATAATCCGTCCCGGGGGTGAACGCTGGAAAAAAGCGGCATCCAGGGAGAGAATGTGATTGAAAAACCGGTTGCGGATCCCTCTTTCAATCAGACGCGAGAATCCTAAAATAGAGGTACGCCACAGGTAGCGGCTTACCATAATGAAGAAGGCGCAGGACATAATCCAGAAGGCATAGCTGTTCAGGTCTGCCTGGCTGGTGCCGCCTGTTTCCATAAGATCCACTGCTTTCTCGATAAACTTGGGGATTATCAGCTGCAGGCCGTCTACAAACAGCAGTGCTGTGATCCCGAACAAGACGCGCCATCGATATCTTTTAAAAAAAGGCAGGACCAGATTGCTTAGTCCTCTTTTCTGCAGGTTACTGGTTTTTAGAAAAAATAGTGACAAGGACTGACACCTCAGAGAAGGGGGCTTACAGGAAGCGCTATATTTTCCAGAAACTGATTGACCCTCGAACGTCTCCAATGGAGATCAGTATCAAGGAGAGCGGCCGGTTTTTTGTATTTTTCCTGAATGGTGCGCAACTGTTCGGTAAAAGTAGTATCAAAAACAAAACAAGAAACCCGGAAATTTAGACAGAAGATAGCTGCCCATGTCAGAGTTCCCCGTGCCGGTCAGGTAGACTATTTTCTGAACTCCTGAGACCCCGGAGATTATGCCAAGATACCGTCTGTGGCCATCCTTGAGTTCAGGGTTGGACACCCAAGATCAGGTTCAAGGTGCAAGGCCTTTCTCCGAATCCCCGAGAGAGGTATGACTTCCACGGTGATAGTATCATAACGGAATCCGGTATCGAAGATTGAAACTTAAAGGTCCGGTGAATTACTTGACATGATTCTCTTTTATCTCAGCATGTTAAAATATGGGCCCTTTGTTGAGTCAACTTGTCGGGATCAGGTGGTCTTATTTTATGTCCAATGGTCAAATCTTTACCCTTTATCTGAAACCTAACAACCTTTGAGTTTAGAAGATAAAAAGCAAAGTGTAAAGTGGCAAGTGTCGGAGTTGAGGGGGTTAGGGTGGGAAATATGAGAAATCACTAAGGAGCGGAAGAAGAGCTAAGTATGGGCAATACTCCTTTTCCGCTCCTTTAGATTAATTATTCTATAATTTCCAGAAGATCTGATTCCAGAACTGAATGGGGGACGTAACCGGTATATTTCTTTACCACCTCGCCATTTCTGTCTATAAGAAAGGATACCGGTATGTTGGATATGCCGCCGAAATCACGGACTATCTGGTTGTTCGCCATAAGTACGGGGTAATTGATCCCGGTTTTATCCATTATTTGCCGGACCGCGTTGGTACTTTCATCCACAGAGATGGCGATGACGCTGAATCCTTTTGTTTTGTATTTTTCCTGGAGGTCAACGAGGGAGGGAATCTCTTTTATGCACGGGGGGCACCAGGTTGCAAAAAAAGCAACAAGCCTGACCTGGTCCGCAAACTCGCTGCTGTCTACCTTTTGGCCATTCTTGGCATTTTCCAGGGTAAATTCCGGCATCATTTGGGCCGGGGCAGTGCAGGCACAGAAAAGAAGAGAAAAACATATAAGCATTATTATGCTTAATTTGCATTTATTTATTATAGTCATGAGAGACACCTATACTTCAAAATTTATTTTTCAGAGTTCAAGTTCAGCTTACTAAAGATAAGGGGCTGTCAAGATCTGGAGACTGACCGAGAGTTGTTAGCCCAAAGTCTCTCTATACATCACTGCAGAGCCGTCTGTCAATCAAAAACGGGTCGTTCGATGATTGTCTGTAAATTTTATTCTTATATTTCAAGTTGTTATGTCAATAAGGCTGAAGCGGTGTAGGCCGGCCTGTCTGACCAGGGATTCCTTTAGTTCAATGAGGACTTTCTTCCTGCTCAGAACGCATTGGAAGGAGACGGTCTGGTATCCCTGGTTTTGCAGGAGTTGCTTAAGTTCCGGGGTTCTTGTTTTTAGGTAGTCAACTATCTGCTGGTCACTCAGGTTGAATCTACCATGTAATTCCTGGCCTGTGCAGGAGATGTGGAGGGAAAGAGGGCCCAAGCCGCTCAGGTCCAGAAAGAAGTTAAGTTCAAATGAGTCCTCTCCTGAACCGGCTTGGGGGGTTTTGGTGAACATCCATTCCCCCCAGCCTTCCTCTTTCTTGAAAAAGCAGGGGAAAAGCAAAAAAGGTGAATCATCCCGGACCTGAGGGCTGGCATTGATTTGCTGATGCCTGTCAAGCAGGTCGATTCCCTCAGTCAAGAGCTTACGCAGGGAGGGGGAGAGGCCCTCCCGGTTGAGCAGGGATTCAAGCTGTTGAAGAATAGGCTGCTGCCCCTTAATGTCGGTGCTGGAGATTAAGCCGCTGTGGAGAAGCGCCATGAGTTTTATCGCCTCTGGATCAGCCTTACTTCCCTGGAAGGAACTGGCCAGACTGACCATGATCCGGGATAGGAAAGAATTGCCGGAATCCCCGGTTCCGGCAGAAAGCTGATTGAACAGTGGGAGGAGTTGTTCGATGGGATTCGTAGGTCTCTGGGGGTTGGTAAAAAGGGTTTGCAGGAAATGTTGCACCGCTCCTTTCCGGGGGGACACGGAAAGGAGCGGGTCTGCACCGCCTTGTTTTACTTCGAGCCAGACCTGATCTCCGGAGAGAAGTTTTACCAGGCTCTTGGCTGAAATTCTCCGGCCGGCCACCTCCAGGAGGACCCTGCCTTCCGGGGTCGTGTTTTCCAGGACTCTGGCCCTGAGCAACCGTCCTGGCTGGAATTCATCGGTTTCCTGTTTTTGCTGGCCGGAGCCGGTCAGCTGGATTTCAGACAGGGATATGATTTTGGCAGTTGTTATGCTGGGAATTTTCATTCAGTTTTTCAGTCTTCCTGAGCCAGGGGCAGGAGTATTTCTACAGTAACTCCCTTTTCGCCGTGCAGCAGGCGGAAGCTGCCCTTATTTTCTCGCAGGAAACGCTCCAGCATAGTCAGTCCCAAGCCGGTTCCCCTCATTTTTGTGGAGAAAAAGGGCTCCTTGACATGGGAAAGGAAAGAGGTCGGCAGACCGGCCCCGGTATCGCTGATAGTGATAATAACATGTTCGTCTTCAATTCTGGAGGCCACCTGAATAACTCCCCCGTCCGGCATGGCCTCAATGCAGTTATTAAATATATTAAGAAGGCCCTGTTGTATCTGGCGGCTGTCCATGTAGATAAGAGGGTCCGGTTCGACAAGCTCTGTCTCCCAGGTTATCCCCTGTCTGTCCATCGAGGTCTGCAGAAGAATCAGAGTCTTGTGAATCAGGTTGTTGAGGTGGACTTTCTGCTTGACCGCTTCCGAGGGAGTAGTGAAATCCAGTATCTCACTGATGGCGTTCTCCAAATGGTCAACTTCGTTAGTGATGACCTCGATATACTGTTTTATTTCACTGTCTTTGCTCTTTTTGGCCAGGATTCTGGAAATGCCGCCGATGGAGGTTATGGGGTTCCTGATGATATGTCCTACCTGGGCGGCCATTCTTCCAACAGCGCTGTAACACTCAGACTGTATAAGCAGGTCCTTGTTTCTATCAAGCTCGTAAGTCAGTTCCTTGAGACGCTCTATTTTTTCCTCCATCTCTTTGGACATGCGGCTTTGCTCAATGGCAAGACTTGCCTGGCTGGCGAAAAGTTCCAGAAGATTAAGGTGACTTTCGGTAACAGGAGCCTCTGTCACATAGTTGTCTGCAATTATGACTCCTATGGGACGCTTCAGGGAAAAAAGCGGGGCGATAACAAAATTGTCAATGTCCAGAAGCTCGATTAACTCCAGGGGATGCTGGCCGTCCTCTGTTTTACCGTTTATTACCTTGAAGCTCTTGTGTTCAAGGGCGGCGCGGACCAGGATATTATCTTTGTCAGCGGCAGATATTTTCAAGGATTTTATAATCTTGTTTACCCCGCTGTCTCCTTTTAAACAGTTTGGTCTGACTTCAGCTATGATATCAAAAAAATCCAGGTCCTTTCTCTGCATATTTTCCCAGATATGCTCTGCTTCACTTTTGCAGTCAGGACCGATGGCAAACTGTCCTTCCAGAATCTCATCTTTTTCGTCAAACAAGGCCAGAAAGGCCCGGTTAAAACGCAATCCCTCTTTGGCAGTAATCCCGACCAGAAGGGCAAGCAGAATTTCATCCAGTTCCTTGGTGCCGAGATAGACGGAATTTATTTTGAGCGACAGGTCGTGAAGAAGTTTGATACGGAATTGCGCCTGTTCCAGATCCTTCTGATACATCCTGTTATCTATGGCAAGGTGCCTTTTTTTCAGGGTTTTTTCTATGAGGAAAATAACTTGATTGAAGTGAACCGGTTTGTTTAAATAGTCTTCTGCCCCCTGACGCATACAGTCCAGGGCAGTGTTGAGATCCTCTATGCCCGAAAGCATAACTATAGAAGTATCGGGATACAGGTCGGTTATCCGGGGAATCAGGGTCATCCCGTCTGCATCCGGCAGTTTTATGTCAAGTAAAACCAGGGCAACCTTCTGCGAGTTCAGAACACTGAACATCCTTTCCGCAGTATCCGCGCTGGTAACAGGCAGTTCCTGTCTTTCAAAAAAGAGAGACATGGCCTGCCGCAAATGGGGGTCGTCATCAACTATAAGGATAGTTTCGTCTTCATAAAGGAGCTCATCCGTAGGGATGGATCGATATGGCTTAAGGCCGGTTTCGGCTTCTGAATTCTTCATCTTGAAGGGGACGGCGGGAATCACTGTCTGTATATTAATTAATTGATTGTTTACATTTACCATTTATAATAAGAAGGTTGCTTGACCCTGTCAATCAAACAGAATATTATATCGTGGAACTGCATTTTGCCGCATATTGCGGTTTCAGATTCCATGAAGAGGGGAAGTGCGGTTTGAAGCTGGTAAAGATTCGTATTGAAGGAAGGCGGAATACTTTGATTCAAGTCTGCGTTTACAGCCGGGAGACTGAGCATATAACAGCAGTGTGAAATAATGGAAGGACGGTTAAAAAAAATACAGGATTACATCGACAGGATGCCCAGTCTTTCAACAACCGTGTCCAAGGTTATGAAAGTCTGCAGCGACCCCGAAACCTCAGCCAATGACCTGAACAGGGTTATATCACTTGATCCTGTCTTGACCGGCCGTGTCCTGAAGCTGATTAATTCCGCCTATTATTCTCTGCCGGGTCAGGTGACTTCGCTTACCCGGGCCATTATTATGCTGGGTCAGAATACTGTTAAAAATCTGGTTCTGAGCACTGCTGTCCTGGGTATAATCGGCAAGGACCGCCATGCCTCTCTTCCCATGGGACAGTTCTGGAGTCATTGCCTTGCAACAGGTATAATGGCCAAAAACATAGCAGCCCTAAAGGGTGTCCATACCGGCAACCAGGAGGAATACTTTGTTGGCGGGCTGTTGCATGATCTGGGCAAGCTCCCCATATCCAAGTGTTTTAAAAAGGAATACAAGCAGGTTATGGAATTGGCTTATCTGCAGCGTTGTTCTCTACTCAGGGCTGAAGAAATGGTTCTGGGTTTTACCCATCAGGACAGCGGCAGGATGCTGGCGGAAAAGTGGGAATTTCACCCCAGAATGGCCTGCTGCCTGAGTAATCATCATGACCTCTGTTTCGGCGAAGAGGGACCGGCTCCGGTGCTCTTGAGATCGGTAGCGGCTGCCAATCTGTTTACCAATATATTTGAGATTGGTTCGGCCGGCGATGATTGTCTGGAAGTGGTGGATGTCCAGAATATTCTTGCTCATTCCGGTGTCAGCTGGAAGAGTTTGTCTGAATTTATCAGGCATGTACCAAACGAGATAGAGAGTGCCCGAAGTTTTCTTGACGTTGTTGTCTGATCGCAGGGTCTGAAAATGCGGGATGAAAATCAGGGGTTGAAATCCTGAACCGACAATCAAGACATTGGGAAAGAGAGATGATAGTAAAGTTCTGGGGGGTCAGGGGCTCAATTCCTGCTCCGGGAATGTCTACGGTCAAATATGGCGGGAATACTGCCTGTATTGAATTGCGATTTCCGGAACTCGACCGTTTCATAATAATTGATGCCGGCTCCGGGCTAAGGGGACTGGGCGGATATCTTGCAGAGCATGAACTGCACCGGGGTCCGATCAAGACGGAAATCTTCCTTACCCATACCCATTGGGATCATATTATGGGCTTCCCTTTTTTTATTCCTATCTTTTTACCTGAAACCATGTTGAGGATATATGGACCAGTATCCCACGAAACCGAATCTCTTGCCGAAGTTGTGGGCGGACAGATGACCTATAGATATTTTCCGGTCCGTCATGATGAGCTCAAGGCCCATATTGAATACGTCAGTCTGAAAGAAGAGGTTCGCGATTTGGGCGACGGTATCCGCTTAAGAACAAAATTTCTGAATCACCCTGTTCTCTGTCTGGGCTATCGTTTTGAGTACAAGGATAAGGTGTTTTGTACCACTTATGACAATGAACCTTTTCAGAATCTTTTTATCTCTGATCCCTCTGACCCTGATTATGATGTGGCCATGGATCGGGAAGGGAGGGAGGTAGTCAGGGAGCAGAATGCCGCCCTGGAGCATTTTGTTGCTGGAGCGGATCTCCTGGTTCATGACTGTCAATATACCAAGATCGAGTATGACAGGGGCAAAAAAGGCTGGGGTCATTCCTGGTTCGAGTATGTCTGTCCTCTTGCCAGCCTCAATGGAATCAAATCCCTGGCCCTTTTCCACCATGATCCGGATCGAACCGATAACCAGCTTGATGAATTATCAGAAATGCACTGCAAGCCCGGGCAATATGGAGATACGGAAATTTTCCTGGCTCGGGAAGGAATGACTGTTGAACTCTGAGTCTGATGTCCCGGGATCCGGAGTAACTCTGCAGGGAGTTCTGGATCGCATAACTTACCAGAACGAAGAAAACGGTTTTACAGTGGCAAGGCTTTCTCCGGCCGGGCAAGGCGGGGAGGGGGTTACTGTTGTCGGGAGCCTGGCCGGAGTACCGGTGGGATCAACCGTCTCCCTGGAGGGCTGCTGGGTCCGGGATCGGCAGTATGGCTGGCAGGTCAGGATCAGGGATTACCAGATAGAGAAGCCCAATACCTTAAACGGCCTGGAACGCTATCTGGGATCGGGGTTGATCAAGGGAATAGGGCCCAGGTTTGCCTCCCGTATAGTAAGCCATTTCGGTCTGAACACTCTTGATATTCTGGAGCAGGAGCCGGACAGATTGGCAGAGGTGGAAGGCCTGGGGGAAAAAAGGCTGGCTAAGATCAAGCAGGCCTGGCAGGAACAGAAGAGCATTCAGGAAATCATGTTATTCCTGCAGGGGCACGGTATATCTGCCGCCTTTGCCGTCAAGATATTCAGGGCTTACAGGGAAGACGCTGTTAGTGTTGTCCGGGATAACCCTTACCGTCTTTCTGAAGATATCTGGGGAATCGGCTTCAGGTCTGCCGACAGGATAGCACTTGCCCTGGGTATTCCGATTCAGGATCACCGGCGGGCCAGGGCCGGCCTTCTTTTTGCCCTGGGGGAAGGCGCAGACGAGGGGCACTGTTTTCTGGAGCGCCGGACCCTGGCGGCCAGGTGCCGTTCTCTTCTGGATCCCGGAGATGAGTGTCCTGATCTGGCCGCCATGATAGTGGATGTACTTCCGGATCTGGTGAACTCAGAAAAGATAGTGATTGATCATGATAATATCTATCTGGCCCCTTTTTATTATTCGGAAGTGGGAATCGCTGCCCGGGTGATGGATTTCCTCAGGGCCGGGGCCCCCTACCCTGTCCTTCAAAAGGAAACCGCTCTTGCCTGGGCTGCTGAAAAGATGGGAGTGGAATTTGCTCCAGAACAGCGGGAGGCTCTATCTCTTGCCCTGACCAGCAGCCTCGCCGTAATTACCGGGGGGCCCGGAACCGGGAAATCTACCATCCTGAAAGGCCTTATCCTTATTCTGCAAGCCAAGGGCGTCAGTATAGAAGTTGCCGCTCCCACGGGCCGGGCCGCCAAGAGGCTCAGTGAAACCTGCGGTCTCGAGGCCAGGACTATTCACCGTTTGTTGGAGTATGACCTTTCCATTCGTGGCTTTAAGCGGGACAGTCAGAATCCTCTAAAAGCCGAACTGGTGATTGTGGATGAGGCCTCAATGCTCGATGTGGTTTTGGCTAACGCCCTTTTCCGGGCGGTAAAGCCGGGCGGAGCTCTTCTTCTGGTGGGTGACGTTGACCAGCTCCCTTCAGTGGGACCGGGCAATGTCCTGCGGGACTTGATAGACAGTGGGAGCATTCCGGTAGCCCGGCTGGCCAGGATATTCCGGCAAGACCGGGGCTCCCTGATCAGCTTCAACGCGGGTCGTATTAATCAGGGCAGTTTCCCGGAACTCATGCCTGATTATAAGGGGCCCAAGGATTTTTATTTTATGGAGCGGGATGAGGCTGAGGATATAGAACAGGAAATAATCAGTCTCTGCGGAGGCAGGCTGCAGAGGAAATTCGGCTTCGATCCTTTGAGGGATATCCAGGTGCTTACCCCGATGCGTAAAGGTGTTGTGGGTGCGGAGAACCTTAACAGCAGGCTCCAGCAGACTATTAACCCTTCTGTTTCTGAAGCCAGTGGAAGCGGGTCGCGGGTAATAAGGACAGGGGACAGGGTGATGCAGGTCAGAAATAATTATGACAAGGAAGTCTTTAATGGTGATTTGGGCTTTGTCATTGCCGACAATCACGAAGAGCGGAGTCTCCTCGTTGATTTTGAAGGGAGAAAGGTGGAGTATGAAGCGGCTGATCTGAATGAGCTGACTCTGGCCTATGCGGTAACGGTCCACAAGTCCCAGGGCTCTGAATTTAAATGTGTTATTGTGCCGGTTCATACTTCCCATTACCCCATGCTTCAGCGCAATCTTATTTATACCGGAGTTACCCGGGGTAAAAATTTGGTTATAATGATCGGCAGCAGGAAAGCGATTTTTATTGCCATACGGAACAACAAAGTAGTCTCCCGTAACTCTATGCTTAAGGAGAGAATTATGTCATGGTGATAACTGCGGAGTACAAGTTCCCGCCCAGACCAAGGATCGACACCGGAGAAAAACCGATACGCCCGCAAAGGGTGGAAGAGGTGACTCCGGTGGTCTCTCTTAATCATATGGCCAGGCTGTGGAGGAGAAGACGGGGACGCCGTTATCTGGGGGAGGAGGATGAGAAATTTCTCTCCGAGATGGAAAAAAATCTGCAAACAGCAGTCGATCAGATCAACGAAAATTTTCAGGCTAATAACATAGATATCCATCTGAGTGTGGCAAGGGTCAGGAACAAATATGTGCTTGATATTTATGATTGCTCTGATCAACGTCTTTGCCGCCTTATAGGCAAAAAAGGGGTCGATCTTGACGATCTCCCCGAATTTTTCCGCCGGCTTCAGGAAAAAGTGGGGGTAGTGCTGGATACCGCTGTTTGAGGGCTGGAGGGCAGATCAGATTTTCAAGTGTGGCCGGCTAAGACCGGAACCCTGCTGAGATCAGGGTGGGGAGTGGTACATGACTGCCGGCGGAAATGAGAAAAGGGGGCTGTTCCGGCAGGCGGATGGCTGAGAATTGTTCAATCCGGGCAGGATTAATATTAATGTGTTGCGGTCCAGGGGCAGACGAGATTTAGATTTTGAACTCTGAGGTAAGCAAGATAGTATAATTAATACAGAAAGAAAACGGTTGAGGTAAGATATGATAACAATAAACGAAAACTATCTTAAGCTCCAGGCTTCTTATCTTTTTTCGGATATCGCCAAGAGAGTGAGAAGCTTCGAAGAAAATAACCCGGACAAAGAAATAATCAAGCTCGGAATTGGTGATGTAACCCGGGGACTGCCCGAAGCCTGTGTAGATGCTTTTCACAGGGCAGTCGATGAAATGGGGGACGACAAAACTTTCCGGGGCTATGGTCCGGAGCAGGGTTATGATTTTTTAAGAACGGCGATCTCGGAAAATGATTTTCGGGATAGAGGGGCTTATATATCTGCCGATGAAATCTTTATAAGCGACGGGGCCAAGTGTGATACCGGAAACTTTCAGGAGCTATTCTCTACCGATATAAAGGTGGCAATAACCGATCCGGTATATCCTGTCTATCTCGATACCAATGTTATGGCTGGTAGAACCGGGGATTGGAGTGAGGGCAGATATCAGGGCATAGTATTTTTGGAAGCTACCAAAGAAAACAGCTTTATTCCTGATCTGCCTGAAGAGCAGGTTGATCTTATTTATCTCTGCTTCCCCAATAACCCCACAGGATCCACGATCAGCAAGGAACATCTGAAGAAGTGGGTGGATTATGCCAGGGACAATCAAGCCCTGATTCTCTTTGATGCCGCCTATGAAGCGTTTATAAGAGATGAATCCCTGCCGCACACCATCTATGAGATTGAAGGGGCCCAGGAAGTCGCCGTGGAATTCAGGAGTTTTTCCAAAAACGCAGGTTTCACAGGCACCCGTTGTGCTTATACCGTGGTCCCCAAGGAGTGCAGAGTATATGATTCCAAAGGTAACCGGCACTCACTGCACGGTCTTTGGAACAGGAGGCACGGTACCAAGTTCAACGGTGTTTCTTATCCGGTACAGAGGGCGGCTGAGGCCGTTTACAGCACGGAAGGCAAAAAGCAGGTTAAGGATCTGGTTGATTACTACCTGAAAAACGCCGATCTGGTGACAGAGGAAATTGATAAGCTGGGTTTCGCTTACTCAGGAGGATTCAATTCTCCTTATATCTGGATTTACGGAAACGGCAGAGATTCCTGGGAGCTCTTCGATCTTATCCTGGACAGGGCCGGGGTAGTCTGTACACCAGGAGCCGGTTTTGGGAGATGCGGGCAGGAATATATCAGGCTTAGTGCCTTTAACAGCTATGAAAATGTGGAACGCGCAATGGCCCGTATCAGTAAGACATTGTAATTTGAGCCGGTGTTTTTTTTATTGAAAGTAGCCTGTAAATGTGCTAACTCATTAAGTCTGTGAATGAATAGTTATTCATAAATCGATGTCTTACAGACCAGAATCCGGTAATCGGGATAAGCGCCGAATTGCGGTGTAAACTGCAGCTTAAGATAAGGAGTTATTGAACTGTCGGGTATGAAATTGAAAACTCTATTAATCGATATGGAGGCGGAGATCCTGAAGAATTGGGAGAAAGCCGTTCTCGGAAGATATGAGAAGGATACGGCCCGCATTTTCATGGGCCAGAAAGACCAGTTTGCCAACCCTGTAGGCCATAAGACCACTGCCGGGCTCAAGGAACTTTACAGCGTTATATGCGACGAATCTGATCAGGAGATTGAAACCCCGGCACTGGGGCAACTTATCAAGCTTATGGCGGTCCAGCAGATATCCCCATCCCAGGCTCTGGCCTTTGTTTTCACTTTAAAGGAGATTGTCCGCAAGGCTGTCGGGAACAAACAGATCAGTGATCAGGAGTGGAAATCGTTCGATGCCAGAGTCGATAATGCGGCCCTGGCCCTTTTTGATATATATAATGCCAGTCGGGAACAGCTGCATCAAGTACATTTTAATGACTTTAAAAAGAAGAGGAATGCACTAACTTCAGAAGTTGTCTGTCCTACAGCTTTAATGAATGAATAGTGAGCTGGTTGTTAAAGGAAGTATCATCTGCATAACTTGTCATTTTTTGTTGGGCTCTGCTCCGGATGCTGTTTAGCGGGGCGGATAAATTTATCCCCGAATAACGGGAAAAATAATTAAGAAGTGAGGTAAAGGCAAATGAAAATCCTGTATCCCTTTCTTGCAGTCTTGGCGCTGATCATTGTCGGTTTGATTGGCGGAGAAATTGTAGGTCTGCGGTATCTGTTAGGGGTTATCTTGCCCTACCTGGCGTTTGGATTCTTTGTTGTGATGTTTGTCTACCGGATAGTCCAGTGGGCGAAGATCCCGGTGCCATTCAGAATCCCTACGACTTGCGGGCAAGAAGCTTCTCTGCCGTGGATTAAGCCGAACAGACTGGAAAGTCCCTCCAACAAACTTGAGGTTGTAGGCCGAATGATCCTGGAGATCCTCCTGTTTCGGTCGCTTTTCCGGAATACCAAGGCAGAGGTTCATGAAGGTCCCAAGCTGGCTTACGGCTCCTCAAAATGGCTTTGGCTGTTCGCTTTGATGTTTCACTACTCTTTCCTTGTTCTGGTCCTGCGCCATCTGAGACTTTTCTTGGAGCCGGTCCCGGGTTTTATCCAGTCGCTGGAATTTTTTGACGGTATTCTCCAGATCGGCGCCCCTACCATGTATATGACCGATTTGCTCTTACCGCTTGCCCTGATCTTTCTCTTTCTGCGAAGAATAATGGGACGCCATCTAAGATACCTCTCTCTTGCCTCTGACTATTTTCCTCTTTTTCTTATATTTGCTATAGCTATAACCGGCATCCTGATGCGTTTTTCATTCCGGGTGGATATAACTGCCATAAAGGAGCTTACCGTCGGTTTAACCGCTTTTTCCCCCTCTCTGGCTGATAGTATAAACCCCCTTTTCTTTGTGCATGTGCTCCTGGTCAGCATCCTGCTGATCTACTTTCCTCTCAGCAAATTAATGCATTTGGGGGGAGTTTTCATGAGTCCGACCAGGAACATGGCCAATAACAGCCGGGCGGTGAGGCATATTAATCCCTGGAATGACCCCTCCATAAAACCGCATTCTTATGAAGCCTATGAGGATGAGTTCAGGGAATTCATGAAAGACGCCGATATTCCGGTTGAAAAGGAATAAATAGGAGGCATATTTCGTATCCAGCATCCCCCGTTGTCCGCTGGAGGTTGCGTGGTGCGATCACAGGAATAGACATCTTAAGGAAAAGGAACAGGAACTATGGCAATACCAAAAGTTGAAAAATTACGACAGAAGGTTGCCAGGGAGCCGTCATTAATGACGGGGGCCATTCCAACTCAGGATTGGATGGACGTCCCTGTTGAATTCAAGGAGGGTAACTTCTGTTACCCCGGTAAACAAAATATTGTGGAATACCACATAAACGCGGGGAAAACCGGTATCGCCAATCCCAGGGAATGGAGCCCCACGGACGATGACTGGCAACTCCCCGAAGGCTGGGAGGAGATAATTCTCAACGGTCTTAAGGAGCGGCTGGATAAGTTCCGCTCCCTGCAGATATTCATGGATTGCTGTGTCCGTTGCGGAGCCTGTGCAGACAAATGCCATTTCTTTCTGGGAACCGGCGATCCCAAAAATATGCCGGTCCTGCGGGCTGAACTGCTGCGTTCTGTCTACCGCAACGACTTTACCACCGCCGGCAAACTCCTGGGCAAGATGGCAGGAGGCAGGCCCATGACTTTTAATGTTCTTAAGGAATGGTTCATGTACGCTTATCAGTGTACAGAGTGCCGCCGCTGCTCGGTTTTCTGCCCCTACGGGATTGATACCGCGGAAGTTACCATGATGATGAGGGAACTCCTGCACCTGGTCGGAGTCAATACCAACTGGATACTGGAACCTGCGGCCAACTCGAACCGGACCGGAAATCATATGGGGTTGCAGCCCCATACATTTAAAGAGAATGTTGAGTTTCTGGTAGATGATATTGAAGAGATAACCGGAATAAGGGTGGAACCAACCTTTAATCGCAAGGGGGCAGAAATACTTTTCATCACCCCTTCTGCCGATGTTTTTGCCGAACCCGGGATCTACACCTGCATGGGCTATCTGCTGCTCTTCCACCATCTCGGCCTGGACTACACTTGGTCGACCTATGCCTCGGAAGGTGGAAACTTCGGCCTTTTTAGCACCAACGAAATGATGAAGAAACTTAACGCCAAGATGTATGCCGAGGCCGAAAGGCTCGGGGTAAAATGGATTCTGGGCGGAGAATGCGGCCATATGTGGCGGGTGCTTCATCAGTATATGGATACTATGAATGGTCCGGCCGACTTCCTTGAAGTCCCAAGGTCACCGATTACCGGAACTACCTTTGATAATGCGGCCTCTACTAAAATGGTCCATATAAGTGAGTTCACTGCTGATCTTATCTATAATGACAAGCTTAAGCTCGATCCCCAACGCAATGCCCATCGGGTTGCAACCTGGCATGATAGTTGTAATCCTTCACGTGCTATGGGTCTTCTTGATGAACCCCGCTATGTCTTGGACCATGTGGTCCCCAAATGGTATGAAATGCCGGAAAACACCATCAGGGAAAAGACCTTCTGCTGCGGCAGCGGAACTGGGCTGAATACCGGTGAAATTATGGAACTGAGGATGAGATCCGGTCTGCCCAGGGCTAATGCTGTTGAGCATGTCAGAGACAAGTTCGGGGTTAACACCCTCGCCTGTGTATGTGCAATTGATCGGGCTACCCTAAGTAACCTGGTGGATTACTGGACTCCTGATGTGGAGGTTGCCGGTTTGTCGGAGCTTGTGGGTAACGCCCTGGTTTTTGATGACGAAATAGAGAGGGAGACGGGACTCCGTTTTGAGCCTCTTGCAGGGACGGAGGTGAATGACGATGTATAATCCAGGAAGAGTTATCATCAGTTTGGTCATTTTTGTGGGCCTGATGTTTTTTGCCTTTATTTATAATATTGGCAATGAGAAAAAGCCCCCGGAACTGAAGGAACCGGCAGCCAAATATGAGAAATGTGTCAAACCTGTCAAGGAGATGAGGGTATCTCATATGGTTATTCTGAATGACTGGAGGGACGAAGTCATCAGGGAAGGTAACAGGGAAAAAGTGGAGATTGATGGTGAATTCTACGAAAGAAGCTTGCAAGACGGCTGTCTGCACTGTCACGAGGAAAAAGATAAGTTCTGCGACAGGTGCCACGAATATGCCTCTGTCAGACCCTACTGTTGGGACTGCCATTTTGATCCCTCCGCTGTTGACAAGACATTTACCCCCTCTGCTGAAAAAATTGAGGATGAGGCAAGCACAAGTCATGAGGAGGTTCACTAATGGATAAAACACGAAGGAAGTTTCTCAAAATTGCCGGTCTGTCTGCTGCCGCCGGAGTTGGCGCCCCGGCCGGACTGGAAATGTTGTTGCATAAAAATGCCGGAGCTGTCACTTCCGGAGAGGGAGAACAGGCAGCCCACGGTGAAGAACCCGGAACTGACGGCCATGGTGAGTCCTCTACCGGGAAAAGGTACGGGATTGTAATAGATGTCATGAAATTCCATGATAATCCCGGACTGGCGGCAAAGTGCATAGAAGCCTGTCACAGTTATCACAATGTACCTGATTTCGGGAACGAGAAAGATGGAATCAAATGGATCTGGACGGAAAAGTATGCCAACGCTTTTCCTGGCCACAGCCAGTATAAGATGGATAGCAAATTGAAAGGAATGGATATTCCGGTCCTTTGCAACCACTGTGATAATCCTCCCTGCGTTAGAGCCTGTCCGACCAAGGCCACCTTTAAGAATGAGGACGGCATAGTCATGATGGATTTCCATCGTTGTATCGGTTGCCGTTTCTGCATGGCTGCCTGCCCTTATGGAGCCAGAAGCTTTAACTGGCGCGATCCCAGGGGGTCAAAGGATGGTAGTCCTTTTATCGAAGAGATTAACGATAAATTTCCTACCAGGATGCGCGGTGTAGTAGAGAAGTGCAGTTTATGTGCCTGGCGGCTTCCATCAGGAAAGGATCCTCTCTGTGTTGAAGCCACCGGCGATACCAAGGCCATGATTTTCGGCGACTTGAACGATCCCGGATCTGAGATCAACCAGGTGCTTAAATCAAGATTTACTATCCAGCGGAAGCCTTCTCTGGGTACCAAGCCCTCGATTTTCTACATTATATAAGGTGAGGTGATAAGTCATGTTAGAAAAAGCTCTTAAAGGAAGTGGATTATACTGGAGCTGGGTAATTGTCCTGCTTGTTATTATGGCGGTGGGGGGAATATGCTACACAGTCCAGTTTAATTATGGTCTTGGAGCCACCGGCATGAGTCGGGACGTGAGCTGGGGAATCTATATCGCTCAGTTTACTTTCCTGGTCGGAGTGGCAGCCGGGGGATTGATGGTGGTTTTGCCCTATTATCTCCATAATTACAAAGAGTTCAGTAGGATAACCATCCTGGGGGAGTTCATGGCCATATCTGCGGTAATCATGTGTCTGCTTTTTATTGTGGTGGACCTTGGTCAGCCTCTACGGCTCATGAATGTTTTACTGCATCCCAGTCCCAACTCCATGCTGTTTTATGATATGATCGTGCTTAACGGTTATCTGCTGCTCAATCTCATCTGCGGCTGGGGGGTTCTGCATGCTGAGTATAAGGGAGTTAAATACGGCAGGTGGCTCAAACCTTTTATTTATCTGTCCCTGCCCTGGGCTATTAGTATTCATACCGTAACAGCCTTCCTCTACGCCGGTCTGCCGGGTCGTCATCTCTGGCTGACAGCCATCATGGCCCCCCGTTTTCTGGCCTCAGCCTTTGCAGCCGGACCGGCCCTGCTTATTGTGATCGCCCTGATCATAAAACATACTACCAACTTCAAGATTACTGATGTGGCGAGGGATAAGCTGGTTACGATTATCGGCTATGCCGCTCTGGTCAATCTATTTTTCGTGGGTTGTGAGTTCTTTACCGCTTATTACTCCCAGATACCCGGTCATATGCATTCTTTGGATTATCTTTTCAGCGGCATTACCCATCACGGTGTGGAATATGACAATCTGGTCTATCCAATGAGGGCCTTTCTGATATTGGCAGTAATCGGCATCGGCCTGCTTTTTTATGGCAGGAACCAGAGATCTGACCGCTTGGTTGGTACAGCGGCAGCCCTTATTTTCCTGGCTTTCTGGATCGATAAGGGATTGGGCCTTGTTCTGGGAGGCTTTGCGGTCACCCCCCTCCATCATATAACCGAGTATTACCCGACTTTTGTCGAGTTATCCATAACAGCAGGGGTCTGGGCTACCGGGTTTCTTGTCTTGACCATTCTATACAAGGTGGCCATTTCCGTTAAACTGGAAAATGAGAAGACAGCTTGACAGATAATTGACAATTAATTATCTACTAAAAGAGCAGGGTCCGAAATACCGGAATCCTGCTCTTTTAGTTTAAGCGAATCCCGCGCAGGCGGGAAGCGTAAAATTGACTCCAGAGACCTATGGCAGCTTACAACAATATCTTAGATTTAATCGGGGATACCCCTTTAGTTCGTCTCAACAAGATCCATCCTGCCAGTAAGGTGACTGTTTATGCCAAGCTGGAATCCATGAATCCTGGTGGTTCTGTAAAAGACCGGATTGCCCTGTCCATGATTGAGGATGCAGAAAAAAAAGGTGTGCTTACCAAGGATAAAACCGTACTGGAAGCTACCAGCGGCAACACAGGAATAGGTCTGGCCATGGTCTGTGCAGTCAAGGGGTACAGCTGTCAGTTGGTGATGCCTGAATCCGCCAGTATCGAACGCCGTAAGATTATGGACGCTTATGGAGCCGGTATCATTCTTACCCCGGCCGGCAAATCAACCGATGGTGCTATTGAACACACTTATGCCTTGGCAAGGGAATACCCGGATAAGTATTATTTAACCGATCAGTTTAATAATGAGGCGAACTGGCAGGCCCATTATCATAATACCGGTCCGGAAATTTTCGAACAGACCGAAGGCAGGGTTACTGATGTAATTTCATCGATGGGAACCAGTGGCACCGCCATGGGACTTTCCCGTTATTTCAAGGAAAAACATCCGGAGGTCAGGGTCACAGCAGTTGAGCCTTATTATGGCCATAAGATCCAGGGCCTTAAAAATATGAAGGAATCTTACCGCCCGGAAATATTTTCCAAAAATCTTCCCTGGCGGATTGTTAATGTCTCCGATGAAGAGGCTTTCCGTCATTCCCGGCTTCTGGCCCGCCAAGAGGGGATTTTTGTCGGTATGAGTTCCGGGGCTGCGCTGCTTGCGGCATTGAGGCGTGCAGAACAGCTTAAAGAAGGGGTGGTCGTAGTCGTTCTGCCTGATAGTGGTGAAAGGTATCTTTCCACCACCCTTTTTACTACAGCTCAGGCTCAGGCCGGTGAAAAGGAGGGGTTAAGATTCTATAACTCCGCCTCCCGGAAGAAGGAACTGTTTAACCCCATATCCTCCAGGCAGGTTACTTTTTATTCCTGCGGCCCTACGGCTTACGAACCTACTAATATTTCTCACTGCCGCAGATTTGTGGTGGCTGATCTTATTCACCGGGTGCTTTTATATAAAGGCTATGAGGTGAGGTTCTTAATGAATTTCACTGACCTCGATGATAATACCATAGCCGGGGCAGAGGAAGCGGGTAAGGATTTAGCCCAATTTACCGGAGAATACATCACCGAGTTCAAGCATGACATGGATAATCTGGGGATACTGCCGGCCAGTGATTATCCTCTTGCCTCCCAGTATGTAGAGGAAATGATCAGCCTGGCCCGGGACTTGGTAAAAAAAGGCTATGCCTATGAAAGGCACGGCTCGGTATATTTTGACGTATCCAAGTTCTCCAAATACGGTCTCCTGTCCAGGGTTGACCTTAACAAGATAAAGAGCGGTAAGACGGTTGATTTGGACGATTACGAAAAAGACAGCCCCCTTGATTTCACCTTGCTGAAAAGATCGACCTTGGGTGATCTTAAAAAAGGTATTTTTTATAAGAGCGATTTTGGCAATATCCGCCCCAGCTGGCATATTGAATGTGCAGCCATGACCCTTGGTCTGATTGGAGAGACCATGGATATCCACACCTCCAGCAGGGACCTGATCTTTCCCCATCACGAGAATGAAAACGCTATAGCTGAAGCTTCCACCTCCATGCCCCTCGCCAATTACTGGCTCCACAGTGAACTTGTACTGGTGGATGGAAAAAAAATGGCCAGAGAAAATGGCAACCTGATAACCCTCCAAGATGTACTGGATAAAGGTTATACCCACCGGGAACTGCGCTTTTTTATGCTGCGCACCAATTATCGCAAGCCCCTGGAATTTTCCTACGACAAACTTGACGAGTGCCGGGAAAGCCTGAGGAGGCTGGATGAATTTACCGATAAGCTATTGGGGATGCCTCCGGGGGTGAGCTACCCTCACCTGGATGTTTATCTGGGTGAACTGGAGGCCGGTTTTCGTAAGGCCCTGGATGATGACATTAACATTTCCCCGGCCCTGGGCAGTCTGTTTGATTTCATTAAAAAGATAAATCCGCTTTTAAATGAAGGTCAGCTGGACCTGGACCAGAAGGGGGCCATACTCGAACATCTGCGCCGGCTTGACTCTGTCCTTAATGTAATGAAGCTGGAGTCAGGCCCTCCTGATCAGGAGATAGACGAACTTATTCAGGAAAGAGAGGAAGCCAGGAAAAACAGAAACTGGCAGAAGGCGGACAGGGTCAGGGAAAGGCTTAACAGGATGGGGGTGAAAGTAATTGATACAGGCAGAGGCCCGGTGGTGAAGCATTAATCAAAAGGATCTTTACTGTATGTAGCCTTGTTCTTCAAGGTAAAGTAGTACTTCCTGGGCCGCCTCCGCAGGAGTGGTGTCAGTGGTGTCAATAACTATTTCGGGGTTGGAAGGGGGGGTGTAGGGGTCTGATACCCCGGTCACCGCCGGAATCTTGCCGGACCTGGCTTTGGCATAGAGGCCTTTTCGGTCCCGTTGTTCACAGACCTCAAGAGGGGTGGACATGAAGATCTCTATATAACCACCTACTTTGGAGATAAGCTCCCGGTTTTTTCTCCTGGGTTCCTCATAAGGGGCGATGGGTGCACAGATGGCGATGCCGCCGTTTTTGGTGATTTCACTGGCCACAAAACCTATCCTGGTAATATTGAGACTGCGGTGTTCCTTGCTGAAGGTCAGTTCGCTGGATAGATTTTTACGGACAATGTCACCGTCCAGAAGAGTGACCGGCCTGCTTCTCAGTTCCATGAATTTGACCATAAGGACTTTGGCCAAGGTGGATTTACCAGCCCCGGAAAGACCGGTGATAAAAATGGTAAATCCCTGCCTTGAACGGGGTGGAAAGGCATAACGCAGCTCATTGACCACCTCCGGGTAGGAGAACCATTCAGGTATATCCAGGCCGTTTTCCAGGCGGCGTTTGAGTTCACTGGAGGAGATGCTCTTAACCTCCATGTCGGAAGTTACTTCTCCGGCGGGAATATATTGGGACCGATCTTCAACATAGACCATTTTTTCTTCATTGATCATGGTGATACCGATCTCTTCTCCATACCTTTTGGCCATTTCCTGGGCGGCATGGGCGGGATAGACATTGTCTTTATCAACCACGCTGGCAAAAGGATCACCATGGTCTTCAGAGACCAGAAAATGTGAGCAGCCGTAGTTCCTCATTATTATCGCCTGCCATAAGGCTTCCCTGGGACCGGCATAACGTTTGGCCAGGGGGAGGAGGCCCAGGGAAATCATATTCTTGGGGAATTTCTGGACAATTTCCTGATAGCAGCGGACATGGGTGTAATGATCGAGATTACCGGGATGATCGAGTCCAACAACCGGCTGGAGAAAAATGGAGGCCCCGGCATCCCGGGCAGCTTTGAGAATCATTTCCCGGTGGGCGCAATGGAGATAGGCATCGGTCTGAAAGCCCAGGACCTTACGCCAGCCGTTTAAGGTAAAGTGGCGGTTAGTGTCAGAAGGCGTAAAACGAAGTTCCTGGAAGTCATAACGAATCGGCAGGCTTATACCTTCCAGGCTGCCGCCGACATAAACTGGTCCGGTATCCCGGTATAACTGCATTACACTGGGATGTTTCTCTTCATCTGCGGTCCCGTAAACCTCCTCCGCCTCTTTTTCCTTATCAGGCCGCCAGATATCTTTTATATTGAGAAGAGCCAGCAGAAAGCCCTCTTCATCGTTCAGGGCCAGGTCATCACCTATGGAGAGCTTGTCGGCCAGATCTTCACTTATGTCGAGACAGATGGGCATGGGCCAGATGGTGCCATCAGTTAGCCGCATGTCCTTGAGGACGCTTTCATAATCCTTTTTATCCAGAAAGCCCTTCAATGGATAAAAGGCCCGGTTGAGCAGGAGTTCCAGGTCACAGATCTGCTTCCGGTTCAGGTCCAGTCCCGGAGTGTCCAGTGCTTGTTGTTTAAGTGTTTCCGTACGCCGGAAATGGACCAGCAGGCTTTCAGAGTAATCAGTCATTGTTCAAAGTGTCAAGTTAGGGGTTCGGTTCAGAGTCAGGGGGGACACAGACGCCGATATTTATCAGACATGTTTTTCATTCCCCAGTGCCTTCCCTTTTGATATTTCTGTGCCAATTTAGCATAGATTCAAATCGTTTCCCAAGGTTAATTAATGTCAGAGGATAAAGCAACTGGATAATTTACAGGAGTTGTCTCCCCCTTTTTGAAGGAAATTTAAAAAATGAGTTTTATATACTTAAACAGGTCCGGTGAAAAAACAGATAATGAAAGGATCAGGGTCTTTCTTCCCGGCTGGGGCTTTGACGGCTGGTCAGCCCTTCTTTTCCCACCTTTCAGGAACTGCGATCTGGTCATCCCGGATGGTATGGTAACTCCGGAGATTATGGATTCCCTTAATAGCTTTTTAAAAAAACGGGAGATAAGCAAGATTGACCTGATCGGCTGGTCAATGGGGGCCAACCTCGGATTAGACTATGCCTTGAAATATGGGGAAAAGATTTCCTCCCTGACCCTGGCTGCCATGCGATCTTCCTGGCCGGCTCCTGAGATTGGAGAAATCCGTAAAAGCCTTTCTGCTGCTCCTGAGCAGTTCATGGAGGATTTTTATCGTAAATGTTTTCTGGGCGCTCGGAAGACCTATGAGAAGTTTATTGCGGAGTTCCAGGGTAATTATCTGAATAATTTAGAAGTTAATCAGCTTATTGACGGACTTGATTATCTGGAGAGTTATAATTTAGTGGACCCTCCTGTTTCAGCCGGGATTAAGCTCCGGGTTCTGCATGGTGACAGGGATATTGTGGCCCCCTTAAGTGATAGGCCGAAACTTGCCGGAGCCCGGGAGCTAATAATTCCCTATCTGGGGCATGCAGTTTTAAGCGCAGACAGGGTAACTTTATGAAACAGGGAGAAAGTAAAAAGGAAAAGGAGATGATTCGTAGAAAATTCTCCCGGGCTGCAGATGGTTATGATAATTATGCCATGATCCAGAGGAAATGCGCCTCTCACTTGCTGGAGACTCTGCCTTCCGGATTCCGGCCTGATTCCATTCTGGAAATAGGCTGCGGCAGCGGCAATTACAGCCGACTCTTAAAAGAAAAATATCCGGGGGCTGCTGTTACCGCCCTTGATTTTTCCGAAGAGATGTTGAATATAGCCCGCCAGAAAACCGGGGGTAAGGGCATTTCTTTTTTTACAAGAGAGGCGGAAAATTATCTGGTCCAGGCAGAAAAAAGATTTTCCCTGATTACCAGTAACGCCACCCTTCAGTGGTTTAAGGATCTGTCCGGGGCCTTCGCCAATATGGCCAAGATTCTGGAAGAAGACGGGATTATTCATGTTTCGGTCTTTGGTCCCGGGTCCCTGACCTCCTTGGGAAAAGCCCTGCGGGAAGTCGTGGATTCCTCCATTATTCTGCCCTCGGAAAAATTTACTGATTCCGCCTCACTCCGGGAGGCTGCCTCTTCTCATTTTGATCATCTGGAAATCGAAGAACTTAATTTTGACCGAAACTTCCATTCCTTCCTGGAATTATTGCGGCAGATCCATAATACCGGGACCGGTGGTTTTATGGATAAGACTCCCCGCTTTACCAAAAGTATTATTGGGGAACTGGATAAGTACCTGGAATCGCAAAGTGCGGGGCATACTGGATCAGAGGGTTTTACTGTGAGTTATCAGGTCTATTTTTTAAGCGCTTCATTGTCCCGGTAGGCATTTTTCCAGGGTTTGTCTCTGCTCCCGGCGTTCTTTGTCTCCCCTGGGAATATGGATAGGTCTTAAATCGTTCCGGCCAAGGCCGGCCACATACATCGCAGTGGATATGGTTCCCGGTGTGGGTGTGAAATCCTGGAACTGCTTTACTTTAAGCCCCGCTGCTTTTATCTTCCGAACCATCTGTTTCATGTCATCCACGGTGCAGCCGGGATGGGAGGATATCAGGTAAGGAGTAAGGTGGACTTTTCTGTTGTTTTCCTTTCCAATTCTGCGGCACAGGGCCAGGAAATCTTCCATAATTTCTATGTCCGGCTTATGCATGAGACTCAGGATATGACTTTCGGTGTGTTCCGGGGCTATTTTAAGGACGCCGGGGGTGTGTTTTAAGATAATCTCCTTTAAGAGACGGGGGGTTTGAAGCATGATTTCCATTCTCAGTCCTGAAGAAATAAAGACATGCTTCACCTTATTGATCCTGACTGCCTGTTTCAGCAGAGAAATAAAAATCTCCTCTTCGATATTCAGGTGAGGACAGATTTTTTCATACAGGCAATCTCTGCTCTTACACCCCCCCTTTCGGCATTTTACTCCGTATAAATTGGCGGTTGGGCCGCCCAGATCCGTGATGGTTCCGTCAAAATCATTATCTTCCGCTATTTTCTGTATCTCCTGTAATATGGATTTCTCGCTTCTATAGGTGACAGCCGCTCCCTGGTGACGGGAAATGCCGCAGAAAGAGCAGTTGCCGCAGCAGCCCCTTACAATGGTCAGGGAATTACGGATCATTCGCCAGGCCGGGACCTCGCCGAATTCAGGATGGGGTTTCCTGGTAAAGGGCAGGGCATAAAGACGGTCAAGTTCACCGCTGGTTAAGGGAGCAGCAGGAGGGTTCTGTATAATCCACATGGCCTGCTGGTGCTGGCTTAAAACGTGATGGTCAGAGGCCCGGGCCTGTTTGTCTATTCGGAGTTCAGTTTCCAGGAAAGACTCGGGCTCCCGGTTGATTTTCTGCCAGGAGGGCAGAGTAATCAGTTTTTCCGAGGGAATTTCCAGGTCTGCCATCTCCCGGTCGGTCAGGCGCAGGCAGGTGCCGGGGATATCAGTAAGGTCGTTGCCCTTTGCCAGTCTTTCGGCGGCTTCCAGGACAGCCCTTTCTCCCATTCCGTAGATCAGGAGATCCGCCTTGGCATCAGTTAGGACGGAAGACCGCAGTTTTTTCTGCTGATAATCATAATGGACAAAACGGCGCAGGGACGCTTCCAGGCCGCCTAAAATTATCGGTGTCTTGTCGGTAAAGGCGCGGCGGGCAAGATTGGCATAAAGGAGGGTGGCCCGGTCCGGTCGGCGCCTCTCCTTTTTTACTTTTTCCCTGTCAAAATAGGGATTGCCGCCCGGAGAATAACTGTCCTGGTCCCGGACTTTGCGGTTGCTGCTGTAATTAGCTACTATTGAGTCGAGGTTGCCGCTGCTTATCCCCCAGAAGAGACGAGGAGGGCCGAAGACCCGGAAAGAGTCAGCCGTGTCATAACGGGGCTGGGAGAGAACAGCAACCCTGTAGCCCTGGGCTTCGAGTAAGCGGCCGATAAGGGCGATTCCAAAAGAGGGGTGGTCCACATAGGCGTCACCGGTGACCAGAATTATGTCCACATGGTCCCAGCCCCTGGCCTTCATCTCTTTATTAGTGGCGGGTAAAAAATTTATCACTGTTGGTTACACTTTCTATCCGGCAAAATTTATATGCATCTGTTATTATTAAGTGGTATTAGCCGCTTGTCAGTGCTGATGTATTTATTGATCTTGTCTCCTTGTTATTTTGGGAAATAATATGTCAGGTTGCAGCATAGATCTTTTCCAGGATTAAGCTGGAATCCGGGAGGCAGGTAATCCCCAAAGACCGGCAAAAAGATTTTGATATCTAAAGGCAATACCCTGAGATTTTGTATTGTAAATTATCGGTGCCCGGTTTTGAAGATCTTTTCCCGATTTGCTCTGTTTTGTCTCCTGGAAAGGGATAATCAGTATGTTTTGCAGACCATAGGACGCTGGAGGCACTGGTTGAAAATTTTTCCTCTACCATTGTTCAAGATCAGCCAGTTCAAGCGTTCGGCTCTGCTAACACCCCAGGGTCATTTCCGGGGGTTCCCGGCAACTATGAGGCAGTGACCGGGACTGGAGGAGTTGAAAGACAATGTTTCCTGAACCGGACCTGAGGGTTTCCCTTCTGGGGCAAGTACTAATCAAGAGTTTTGAGGAAGAAAGCAATTATGAAGGATGGCTTAATAACCGGGATAACTTTTGGTCTGACCTCGGCTGTAATAACCACCATGGGGCTGATGGTGGGACTGCATTCCGGAACCCGTTCCAGCATGGTGGTGTTGGGTGGTATTTTGACCATAGCCATTGCTGATGCCTTTTCCGATGCCCTGGGTATTCATATTTCGGAAGAGGCCAAGAATATGCATGATAATGTCCATATCTGGATTTCCACCCTGACCACTTTCCTGGCCAAGTTCTTCTGCGCCATGACCTTTGCCGTACCGGTCATCCTTTTCTCCATTGATCTTGCTGTGCTGATAAGCCTGGTCTGGGGTCTAACTGTCCTCTCCATTCTCAGCTATGTCATAGCCCGGGCTCAGGATGAAAAGCCCTATAAGATAGTAGGGGAGCATGTCCTGATTGCGGTGGTGGTGGTAATCATCACTCACTGGGTGGGTCTCTGGGTAAGTACCTTCGGGGGACAGTAGAAATCCTCCTTCTTGCCTCTCCGTAAGTTCTTTTCTTAACACAGGTATTTTATCAAGATATGCTGGTTAGTGCCGGTTTCTCAGCCGGACACTGCTGACCTTTTCTTTTTCTCAATAAATTTGCATTTGGGTTCAGGCCTCCTCATAAGGTCTGAGAAGCCGTAGTGGTGTGCTGCATTATATCATCTTGGTATAATGATTTCTTTTATTCTTTAATTTGACACAGGCAGGAAAGATTGAGAAGGTAAGATAAGGGATGGCTCAGCATATATGATCGAAAAGTCGAGAGCGGCTCCAGGTGAAGGACGGGGGTGTGGATTACAGACCGGACACGGTATCGACGCCAACAAAATAACTGACTGGAATGCATTAACTCATATGGTCTGTGAGACGGTGAACTGATTAGATTTTAATATCAAGAGAGGGCATTGTGGCTAACAACAATTCAGTGAGTAAAACAAATAAATCATGGCATTCTCTTGAAGTGGAAAAAGTCTTAGCGGCCGTTAACAGCGGAAGAGCGGGCCTGACAGGTGCGGAAGCAGCCAGCCGCTTGGCCCAATTCGGCCCCAACAGATTAAGTCCGCCCAAAAAGCGCGGCCCTTTTGCCCGCTTTATAGTGCAGTTTCACAACGTGCTGATTTATGTCCTGCTGGGAGCCGGAGTTGTAACCTCTCTTCTCGGCCACTGGCTGGATGCGGGAGTCATTTTCGGCGTCGTCGTTATTAATGCGCTCATCGGCTTTATCCAGGAAGGCAAGGCTGAAAGTGCTCTGGAGGCGATAAGAAACATGCTCTCTCAATATGCCCTGGTCCTGCGCGACGGGGAGAAAGTTATTCTGCCTACCGAGGACCTGGTACCAGGCGACCTTGTCTTTTTACAGTCAGGCGATAAGGTACCTGCCGATCTACGGCTTATAGAAACAAAAGAACTGCGTTTAGACGAGTCCCCCCTTACCGGTGAATCCCTGTCTGTTGAGAAAAATATTTTCCCGGTCGCTGAAAATGCCACAATCGGGGATCGTAAGTGTATGGCCTATTCAGGAACCCTGGTTAATTTTGGCCAGGGCATGGGCTTGGTCGTTGAAACCGGGGACCGTACCGAAATCGGCCGCATTAATATGCTCTTAACCACAGTAAAGCCTTTAACAACGAGGCTGCTGCTCCAGATCTCAAGGTTCGGGCAACTGTTGACCATATCTATCCTGGGGCTTGCTTTGGTCACCTTTGGCTTCGGCGTTTTGGTTAGAAATTACGGTATAAGCGAGATGTTTCTGGCAGTGGTCGGTCTGGCCGTAGCTGCTATCCCGGAAGGACTGCCTGCCATTATCACCATTACTCTGGCCATAGGTGTGCAGGCCATGGCCAGACGTAATGCCATCATCAGAAGACTGCCTGCTGTGGAAACTCTGGGCTCGGTAACAGTGATCTGCTCTGACAAGACCGGCACCTTGACCCGTAACGAAATGACCACCCAGACGGTGGCCTGCGCCGATTTCCTTTTCGAAGTAAGCGGCAGCGGCTACGACCCCCACGGGGCCTACTCCCTTGACGGTAAAGAGGTACAGGTTGCGGATTATCCCATTTTAATGGAAATTGCCCGGGCCGGTTTGTTATGCAATGATTCCCGGCTTCGGGAGATTGAAGGGCAATGGGGGATTCAGGGCGATCCCACCGAAGGGGCGCTTATCGTCTCGGCCAGAAAGGCCGGGCTTGATCCTGTTTTGGAAAACGAACGGTTTCCCCGAACCGACGTTATTCCCTTTGAGTCCGAGCACCGCTTCATGGCCACCCTTCATCATGACCACGCCGGGCACGGCTTCATCTATGTCAAAGGGGCGCCCGAGCGCATTCTTGAGATGTGCTCACGTCAGCTTAGTCACGGTGAGGACCGCCCCCTTGATACTGATTACTGGTATGAGTGGATCGAGCAGATCGCCGGCAGCGGCCAGCGGCTGCTCGCCATTGCCAGTAGACCGGCGGATCAGGACCAGAAGCAGCTGGATTTTACTAATGTTCAGGCCGGCCTCACCTTTTTGGGGCTGTTCGGCATTATCGACCCTCCCCGCCCTGAGGCAATTGAAGCTGTCAAAACCTGCCGGGCCGCAGGTATCCGGGTCAAGATGATTACCGGGGATCACGCGGTAACCGCCAGATCAATAGGAGTCAAGATGGGGATCGGCGACGGCATCAAGGCGGTTACCGGGACGGAAGTTGATACCTTGAGTGACGAACAGTTGAAGAGCCGGGTGCAGGATACCGATGTCTTTGCCAGGGTCAGCCCGGAACACAAGCTGCGACTGGTCCAGTCCCTGCAGGCCAAGGGCGAGGTTGTGGCCATGACCGGGGATGGGGTAAACGACGCCCCGGCCCTGAAGAGGGCTGAAGTCGGTATTGCTATGGGCATTAAAGGTACAGAGGTTGCCAAAGAGGCTTCGGAAATGGTTTTGGCTGATGATAATTTTGCTTCTATAGCCCATGCGGTGGAGCAGGGAAGAACCGTCTACGACAATATCAAAAAGTCAATCATGTTTATCCTGCCCAGCAATGGCGGAGAGGCCGGGATCATTATTGCCGCCATTTTATCAGGCAGCATGCTGCCGATTACTCCTGTCCAGATATTGTGGATTAACATGATCACTGCCGTCACCCTGGCCCTGACTCTGGCCTTTGAACCGGCAGAGAAGGGGGTGATGAAACGGCAACCCCGCGATCCCCGGGAACCGCTGATGTCTCCGTTTTTGATCTGGCGGATTTTGTTTGTTTCCCTGATCATCATCATGGGCACCTTCAGTCTTTTTCTCTGGAACCGCTTGCAGGAGATGCCCATTGAAGTGGCCCGGACAGTTGCGGTTAACACCTTGGTGCTGTTTGAGGTTTTTTATCTTTTTAATGTCAGATACATAAAGGAAACAGCCTTTAACCGACGAGATATGTTTACCAACCGAACCGTGTATATGTCTGTAGCCGGGGTGATTATGGCCCAGCTCCTGTTTACCTATGCCGGGCCTTTTCAGCTTCTTTTTGATTCGGCACCTTTGAATTTGGCTGACTGGACGAGGATTATTGCTGTTGCCCTTTCAGTTTTTGTCTTGGTTGAACTGGAAAAATTCTTTATCCGCAGAATAGAACAGCACAACAGGCAGATGGATGAAGTTTCCGCCAAACAAAGGATGTAGCCGTTTTCCCCTATGGATAATCGTAATAGTGAGATCTCCTCTGACTCGTTAGCTTGGTTGATGATAAAGTACAATCTGTTTGTTAATTCTGAGAGTTGGATTTGCGTTAAGGTTAATCGAGCTATTTAAGACTCAGGGATTATTCCCAGGGTTATTGGGCAGTTTCCCGGCCTGGAAGTCAGCGATCAGGCGGCGGATATCCTCGGGTTCCCAGGTATAGGCCTGGACCTTACGCTCCAGAAACTCATCTTTGATTTGTTTTCTGGTTAAAATCTCCCGGGGGAGGTTAAGGTAGGTTATGTCTCTGGCAGGATCAATCTTTCGGGCCAGGCAGATCAGTTTTTTGATTTCGGCTGGGCTGAAGTCTGTGCTGATCCTGTCCAGCACGAGGTTGACCAGGTTGGGCAGCTCTTTTAAGTTATTAGGGGTCAGAGTCTTGTCGGCCAGGGCCCTGAGGACCAGAGTCTGGTTGTCAAGCCGGCTGTAATCATCTTTCTTGATCCGAGCCCTGACCACTATTTCCGCCTGTCTGCCGTTCAAGTGACGCCGGCCTGTCTGAATGGACATTACTGGCTCTCCGGACAGTTTAAGGTCCAGGTTCCGGGAAAAGTTGACTTCTATGCCCCCAACCTTATCCACGATTTTCCGGAATACCTTTAAGTCAAAGGCCAGGTAGTGATCAGGTTCCAGGCCGAAGTTCTTCTGAAGGGTCCGTGCCAGTAGTTCGGCTCCCCGGCCCCGGCTGTCATAAAAACCTACTTCTTCCGTACCGAACAGATAAGCCTGGTTTAGCCTCCCCTTTTCTATGCCGTGCTCTGCAATCGCGGGAATATTAACCCATAAGTCAGGGGACAGGGCCAGTACTGAAACTTTTTTTTTCTGAAAATCAAGCCGGACCAGGCGGATGTCATCAGCCGGTCCAGAGGAGAGATTGTCCGAGCCCACTCCGGCAACAAGTATCATCATTGAAGACGGGCCGCCGCAGACCGGCTTCAGGGCGGAGTCTGTTTTATCCTCGGAATTGCCGGCCGTTCTCTCCCTATTTTCCGAAGTTTCGGTCAGGTTGAGTGATGGCCCCAGGGGTTTGTGCCAGGTATGATAAAGGTAAGAGCCGATGCCTGAGAGGAAAATGATCAGAGTTGAGATAATTATGATTTTACGCTTGGATAGCTGGTATTTTTTCAGCATGGGGTTTATTCTCCTTTACACAGTATGGCCAGTTCAGCCATTATTTCAGCAAAGCGGCCGGCTATCACCACTAGGGCCACAGCCTTTCGGGAACTTTTCAGCAGTTCAGCCGTCTGCTGTGGTTTTTCTTAATGTTTTCTTCCAGGGTAATCAGGAGCACATGCTGGTCGGGCTGAATTTTAATTTTCGTCTTTAATAGTAAAATTGAAAAAAATAACTTCCTCTCGAAAAGGCCACAAGATCGGAGAGTTCCCGGCTATAAAAAGGTACATGTCTGCCTCTGCGGTATCCTCTCCAGACACGCTATATTGTACTTCGGTGTATTGTGAGGTAAGTGACTGAATCATCCATTACAGACAGACCTGATATCAAGAAATATTATAAATGACCGATTCTTTCAATCATAAATATTCCGTAAGTGGCGCGCAGATTGGGCAGCAGGTGAATAATCCTGCCGCTGAAGTCTTCGGAATGGGTGTTGATAGCCACTTCTTTGACTATTTTGAAGTTGAAGTCTTTGACGAATTTCTTGAAATCCTTGATGGTCACTGTCCGGATATTCGGGGTGTTGTACCAGGCATAAGGCAGTTGGGGGCTGACCGGGGCCATACCCTTGAACATGATCTGCATACGGACATTCCAGTGGCTGAAATTGGGAAAAGAGACGATCACCTGACGGCCGATCCTGAGTAATTCCTGTATCAGGGGTTCCGGCTCGAAGACCTGCTGCAGGGTCTGGCTCAGGATTATGTAGTCAAAGGTGTTATCCTGGTAGTCCCTGACCTCTTCGTTTATATCTCCCTGGACCACGGTCAGGCCCTTTTCAATACATTTGAGTACCCTTGTTTCCTCGCTCTCAATACCGGTACAAGTGGTGTTTTTCTTGTGTTTAAGATGGTGGAGCAGAACTCCTTCTCCGCAGCCCAGATCAAGGACCCTGGAGCCCGGATCGATCCAGGAGGCGACTATCTGGAGGTCATAACGTATCTCTTTAAGTGCTTTCATTGGCAACCTGTTCAAGAAAACCCCGGATGAGGCTGATTAATCTGTCATTAGGGATGAGAAAGGCATCATGGCCGCAGTCGGCTTTGATCTCCAGGAAACTGACATCAAGACCGTTTTTTTTCATGGCCTTGACCATGGATTTGGACTGGTAGGTGGGATAAAGCCAGTCAGAGGTAAAAGAGATGACCAGGAATTTGGCTTTGGCCCCGGAAAAGGCTTTAACCTCAGAACCTTCGCCGTACTGTAGCGGGATGTCGAAGTAGTCCGCCGCCTTGGTTATATAAAGAAAAGAGTTGGCATCAAAGCGTCCCACAAATTTGCTGCTTTGGTAGCGCAGATAACTCTCAACCTGGAACTCGATGTCAAAGTCAAAGGAGAAGTCCATCTTGTCCTGGAGACGGCGGCCAAATTTCTGTCGGAGGGCCTCGTCGGAAAGGTAGGTGACATGGCCGATCATCCGGGCTACAGCCAGGCCTGTATCAGGACCGGGACCGGAATAGTAGTCTCCCTTGTTCCAGTTGGGGTCGGCCATGATTGCCTGTCTGCCTACCTCGTTGAAGGCGATGGCCAGAGCGGAATGCCTGGTAGTGGTTGCCAGGGGGATGGCGGAAACCACCATGTCCGGGTAGCGCAGAACCCATTCCAAAACCTGCATGCCGCCAATTGAGCCGCCGACCACGGTCAACACTTTCTTGATCCCCAGATAGTCCAGCAGGGCTTTTTGCACTCTTACCATATCCCCTATGGTGACGATGGGGAAGTCGAGACTGTAAGGCCTGCCGCTTTCCGGGCAGGTCGAGGCCGGGCCGGTTGTTCCCCGGCAGCTTCCCAGGATATTGGTGGAAATAACAAAATACTTGTTTGTATCTATTCCCTTGTCCGGGCCGATCATGAAATCCCACCACCCCGGTTTCGGGTCATTTTCAGAGTAGAACCCGGCGGCATGGGAGTCACCGGACAGGGCATGGGCCACCAGGACCACGTTGGACTTGTCTTCGTTTAATTCCCCGTATGTTTCATAAGCAACGGTTATAGGTCCCAAGCGGGCTCCGCTTTCCAGAACCATCTTCTCAGGTGGCTCGGCAAAACGGAAAAATTTTTTTTCCACCAGTCCTACAGATTGACCGGTTTGATCGTGTTCAATATATTCACTCATAATTAAAGTATAAAGATAACCTGAACCCTTTAACTTGTTTTATAGGGTGCTCAGGGCCTGGGCAATGTCGGTACGGATGTCTTCCAACGCTTCTATGCCCACAGATAAGCGGACAAGGTCATCGGTAATGGCCAGTTCCTGCTTTGTGTCCTCGGCAAAGGAGAGGTACTGCGATGATGAGGGATGAATGACCAGGCTCTTGCAGTCCCCCAGGTTGGCAAGATGGTAGATCATTTTCAGTTCAGCAATGAATTTAAAACAGGCCTCCTTGTCCGCCAGTCCGAAGGCAAGGACACCTCCGAATCCCTTGCCGCCGAATTGTCTGTCGGCGGTTTTTCGGAAGGGACTGTCATCAAGGCCCGGATAATTAACCCATTTCACTTCCGGTCTGTCCTTGAGAAAACGGGCAACCTCCAAGGTGTTTTTCTGCTGCCTTTCCAGGCGGACAGACAGGGTGTCCAGCCCCACCATGGTCAGATAGGAGTGCAAAGGGGCCATGGTGGTGCCGAAATTTATGTGGAACTCCCTCCATACTTTGTCTATGTAAGCCAGAGCCCCCTTACGGTCAATAAAGGGTTTAAAGTCGGCAAACTTTTCGGTATCCCAGTTGAACTGCCCCCGGTCGATTACTATGCCGCCGCTGGCATCCCCGTGTCCGGAAAGGTATTTGGTGGTGGAATGAATCACCACATCCGCCCCTAAGTCAAAGGGCCGGCAGAGCCAGGGAGTGGCCAGGGTGTTGTCAACCAAGAGAGGGAGACCGTATCTGTGAGCAATCTCGGCTGAGGCCTCCAGATCAGGGACATCCATCTTGGGATTGCCGATGGTCTCCAGATAAATAAACCGGGTCCTCTCATTTATAGCAGCTTCCAGGGCATTCAGATCAGTGGACTCTACAAACCGTGGGGTTATGTCGTACTTCTTGAAGACATTGTTGAACAGGCAGAAGGTGGACATGAAGAGGGAATTGCCGGTGACGAATTCGTCTCCGGCCCGCAGCAGAGCCAGGCAAGCATTGGTAATGGCGGCCATTCCGGAGGACATGGCCACCGCCGCTTTTCCTCCTTCCAGGGAGGCCATTTTCTCCTCCAGGGTCCTGTTGGTCGGGTTGGTGAGTCTCATGTATATATGATCACCGGTCTTGCCGCCAAAGGTGTCACTCAAATTTTCCGCGGTGGCATGGCGATGGGAGGCGCACTGGTAGATTGGGGGCAGGGTAGAACCCTGCCAGTTCTCGGGATGCAGGCAGTCATGGATGACCCGGGTATCAAAATGTCTTTTTTGTTCAGTCATGTGGCAGTTGCCTCCAGAGATGATTCAATTTAATGGTAAACCTTACTTTTAATTAATTTATATTCAGAATAATACCAACCGGATTAATATGCCAGTCTAAGATTATTTTGGTGTAAGAGAGAATGTGCCTGTATCCCGTTTAATTTAATATATATTGTAGTGGTTACCATAACGCACCCTTTATCAAGGTCAATACTTGGAGAAGATTTTCAGTTGCGTGATAACAATAAATTAATCATTTTGATCAGCAAACAGCTGAAGAGGAAGCAAGCAGGAAAAGTTTAAAAAATAAGGAAAGCTTAGTTTATTCTTTCACCTAAAGATATTATTGTAGGATGTAGGTCCAACTATGATAGCAATAACATATTTAAATCAACAGGTGTAATAACTAAATGGCAGAAATCAAGAATCCCCTGGAAGTATATAAAATCCTGCCCCAAACCAACTGTGGAAAATGCTATTTTTCTACTTGCCTGGCCTTTGCTGCCGCAGTTATCAAGGGGGAGGCTCAACTTACCGATTGCCCTGATCTGGATAAAGCGTCGATAGAGGAATTTGCTCCGAAAATCGCTACCCGGGCATCGTCGGACTGGAAGCAGGAGGAAGTTCTTGCTTCCTTGCAGAAACAGGTGGCTGCCCTGGATCTGCCCTCTAAGGCCTCTGCCTTGGGTGGTAAAATAGTAGGTGACAAACTGTCCTTGAAGTCTCTGGGCAAGGATTTTCTAGTTGATCCGGAAGGTAATGTAACTTCTGAATGCCATACCCATGCCGGTCTCACCATTCCTCTGCTCAGTTACATACTGCAGAGCAGCGGGGTGGAGATATCCGGTGAATGGGTGCCGTTCCGGGAATTGGAGGGTGGAGGGGCGATGAATCCTCTTTTTATACAGAGAGGGGAAATCAGGTTAAAAAATATCGCCGACCGGCATACGGATCTTTTTGAAGACCTTGTCGGCCTGTTCAGCGGCGAGCGTGCAGATAAGGAATTTTTCTCGGATATTGCCCTCATACTCTACCCTCTCCCCAAGGTGCCCATTCTGATATGTTACTGGAAGCCGGAAGAAGATCTGGAATCAGTACTGAATATATTCTTTGATTCTACAGCAGACAGGCACCTGAATATTTCTTCGATATTTTCTCTTGCTGTAGGTTTTGTCATGATGATGGAAAAGATTGCAGTTAAACACTGTTAGAGAGATAAAAATCAAAGAGCAAAATAAGGTAAGGATCCTGTCTTTCAGGTGTCTACCTTGTTGGAGATATGCCGAGTAGCCTCAAGTTCAGAAGCAGATCTGTTAAATCGGCAGGTCGGATCAACCCTGACATACACCATAATGAGGGAAACGGGGGCGGTCTGGAATAGGCAGAAGGATTAATAGGAGATTGTAATAATGGTCTATGCTCAGGGTCTGGCAAGGGAATCAGGATTGGGGCTGAACAGGGGCAAGCTTTTCCTGATTATTATGGTTTGGGTAGTTGTTTTTGCTGCCTTGCTGGCTATTGCTCGCCACAATTATCTACTTTTCCATTCCTCGGCTGAAATTTTCAGTATTATCATTGCATCCGGGATGTTTATCCTGGTCTGGAACACCCGAGGACAATTAGATAATAATTTTTTGTTCTTTCTGGGGCTCTCCTACCTGTTCGTCGGGGGGCTGGACGGCCTCCACC
>JBKHJR010000094.1:0-4291 GCA_046537975.1 Desulfurivibrionaceae bacterium | reverse complement strand
GAAGAAATCCTGGCCTCCTTCAATGAAAACAACAGGAAAGAAACCGAACAGGAAGCCGAAGATTTCTCCGCCCCCTCTCTTGCCCGGACAGAATGGGAACACATAAACCGGGTGCTGGCTGACTGCGGGGGCAATATCTCGAAGACCGCCAAGAAGTTGGGGATTCACCGCCGGACCCTGCAGAGAAAATTGTACAAGTATCCTCCCCGCACCTAACCATCACTTTTCAATTACGATTTTCCCCGTCAAGGCCCGGAAATCACCGGAAGTTTCTTTACTTACGCAGGAAGGCCGCAAATAACCAGATCCCATTTCCATAAACCTTCCAATGGAGACTTCAGCAGATCATTCCAGATCAGCGGTTTCATCATCTCCTTCCAGGAAAACAGGATCAAGATCTTTATCTTCTTCATATTCATCATTCAAACTCTCCCCTGTCTCCTCTTCTTCCTCTCCAGCCGGCTCGGCATTTTCCTCATCAGGTACTCTGGCGCTGGCCTCTTTCTTAGCCGCCTTGGTCATTTTTGAGGAAGGCAGTACAAGTTCCGAAATCTTTTCTACTTCATCTTTGACATGGGAATCAGAAATACAGACGTCACAGTCGACAATATGATTTTCCATGAATTCCACCATACGGGCAGGGGCCATTGACTCATCCTGAATCTGCACATACCATGACCGTATAAGCCGGTTCAAACGCTCACACTCCATTATCCATCCTCTCTCTAAACAGAATCGTAGCTTTAAAGCCTCAGCTCATCTTGTTTCAGCCGGCATCTCTCCGGCTTGACTTGCAACCTGCAATGTATTAACTATCGAATTCTAAATTTTATATAAAAAAAGTTGCCCGTTTACTCAATAGTAATTAAATTGAAATATCAATTAATCAACAACCGATGATTAATTGATAAAAAGACATCCTGTGGCAACCACCTCTTTCCGGGAATCAAAAGAAGCAGCTAAGACATAGACCAACCGTTTCTTTTTCAGGGAACCGGGAATCATGGGATAAGGCATAGTACTTCATAGACTTATAATAAATTGAGGAAGTGGAAAGGGCACTGGTGGCCCTCCCGGACTTCAAATCCGGTGCACTGGGTTAATAGCCTAGTGGGTGGGTTCGATTCCCATGCACTTCCGCCAAGAAAACCCTCCGGGCCCGGCTTATCCACACAACATCAAACACAGTCAGGTCTTGCGGATCTCAATATTTTTACTGTACAGATGGTTTTTCACCTCTTCAACTGTTACTTCCTTACGATGGAAAATTCCCGCAGCCAGGGCAGCGTCCACGCAGGTTTTTTCGAAAACCTCGGAAAAATGGTCCGGACGTCCGGCCCCGCTTGAAGCAATCACTGGGATACTGACAGTCCCCTTTACCAGTTTCATCAGCTCCAGGTCAAAGCCCATATTTGTTCCATCCCTGTCCATACAGTTAAGAAGAATCTCCCCGGCTCCAAGTTCCTGGCATATCCGGGCCAGCTGACTGACCTCAATATCACGACCCTCCCGTCCCCCTTTGACCGTACACTGATACCAGCAGTATTTTTCCCCGCCGGGCCCGGGTATTGCTGTCTTTATAGTATAGTGTCCAACCTCCTCCGGAGAAGAGACATAGATTCTCCGGGGGTCTATGGAAATCACCACTGCCTGATTGCCATAAATGTCGGCAATTCTTTCAATGGCACTGGTGCCTGTCCTTCCTCCCAGCTCCAGGTACTGTTCCACGGCATAAACCGCATCGCTTCCTATGGAAATTTTATCAGCCCCTGAACGAAAGTACTCGGATGCCACATCCAGGGCGGAATAATAAACACCGTCAGAGCCGGTATATTCCCGGATACCCCCGCCTATGGTCAACGGGACAAAGACCTCTTCCGAAGTCCGGCGCAGAACCTCGAGCATAGGCTGATCCTTAAGGGGAAAATCCCGGAAACCGGTAATATTCAAAAAAGTAATCTCGTCTGCACCTTCCTCAAAGTATCTCTTGGCCAGCTCCACCGGTTTGCCCAGATTCCGGATTTCCCCTTTCTCCCGGACGTCGTACTGATCTCCCTTGGTTACCACCAGATCTCCAGCTTCGTTGCTGCGGACATCCAGACAGGCGATTATCCGTTTGGCTAAACAGCTTCCCTTTTCATCACCGGTCCAGAGTAGAGCCTGATCGTCCTCCCCAGGCCGGTAGTCAAGAAAATTGGCCAGAATGGAAAGCCCGGCAGTTCCGCTTTTTTCCGGGTGAAACTGAAAAGCAACAATGTTACCTTTCTGCACTCCGCTGATAAAGTCACTGCCGTAGGTGGTGGTAGTGAGCACCCAGTCTTTGTTTTCATCATCCATCACCGCCCGGTAAGAGTGGACGAAGTACAACTTTTCGCCTTCATACCCCTGGAACAGGGGAGAGGATTTCACCATCCTGATTCCGTTCCACCCCATATGAGGGACGGCAAGGGTTGAGGAGGGGAAACGGGTTATCTGCCCGGGGATAATGCCCAAGCCGGGTATACCGGGGGACTCCTCACTGCCCTCGAAAAGGGTTTGCAGACCGAGACAGATCCCCAGAAAAGGTTTATCTTCCTTCAGGCGTCTGATGAGAGGTTCGAGATAACCATATTCCCTGAGCCTCTCCATGGCACTGCCGAAACTACCCACTCCCGGGAAGACCAGCTTTTCCGCCTGCATTATATCTTCGGGTTCGGAAACATCCCTGACCCCATAACCCAGTTTTTTTATGGCGTTTCTGACGGAACGGACATTACCGGCCCCGTAATCCAGCAAAGTAATCATTAATATCTTCGGTTTACTTTGATAACTGATGGACGATCGAAGGTTTCCTCATTTTACGTAACCTCCTCAGTTAAGACAAAAGGATAAAAGATAAACCAAAATTAAATGAGTGCCAATAAATTTTTCCATAAGCGCCTTGTTTCCGAGTAGAAAACTAACCTGAAAGATATTCTGACTGACAACCACAGGAATCGAAAAATCATCATCAAAAATTTTAAGGATAATAACTCATTGAAAAATTAAGTTGAAAGTAATACTAATTCACCATATTTTGACCGAATCGGCAAACTTCCCAAAAAATCCCGCTATATCGGGACAGACAACAAATACAGGTAATTCAGATAAATAGCAATACTTTCAAGGAGAACCTAATGAGTGAAACTTACAAGTTCAACCTTACTGAAAAAGAAATGCCGCCTGCCTGGCTCAACCTGCTCCCTGATCTGCCCACTCCCCTGGCTCCGCCTCTGCACCCTGCAACCGGCCAACCCATAATTCCGGATGACTTAAAGTCCATATTTCCCGATTCATTAATTGCCCAGGAAATGAGCCGGAACCCCTGGATCGAGATCCCCACTCCTGTGCAGGAGATATATAAACTCTGGCGCCCCAGCCCCCTGCACAGGGCCAGGAACCTGGAAAAGACCCTCAAGACCCCGGCCCGGATATATTACAAGAATGAAGGGGTCAGCCCTCCGGGCAGCCACAAGCCCAACACTGCTGTACCCCAGGCTTTCTACAACAAAGAAGCAGGAATCACCAGACTGGCCACGGAAACCGGGGCCGGCCAGTGGGGAAGCTCCATCTCCTTTGCCTGCAAGCTCTTTGACATGAAATGCACGGTATACATGGTCAGGATAAGTTTTGACCAGAAGCCTTACCGTAAGGTGCTGATGCACATCTGGGACGGAGAGGTTTTCCCCTCTCCGACCGACAGAACCGAAGCCGGCAGACAGTTTCTCCGGGACAATCCCGAAACCAAGGGGACCCTGGGCATGGCCATATCCGAAGCGGTAGAGGATGCTGCCAGCCATGAGGGCACCAACTATGCCCTGGGCTCTGTCCTCAATCATGTACTTCTGCATCAGACAGTAATCGGCCTGGAAACACAGAAGCAGCTTGAATTAGCTGAAGACAAGGCGGACATAGTAATAGGTTGCGTGGGAGGGGGCTCAAACTTTGCCGGGATGTGCATGCCCTTTGCCCGGGAGAAGATCAAGGGAAAGAGTGAAGTGGAGCTGATCGGCGTAGAGCCGGCTTCCTGCCCCACTCTGACCAAGGGCTCCTATGCTTATGATTACGGGGATACTGCCGGTATCACCCCGGCGGTACTCATGTATACTCTGGGACATGGTTTCGAACCACCCGGTATCCATTCCGGCGGCCTGAGATACCATGGTGACGCCCCTCTCTTCTGCAACCTGGTTAAGGAGGGTCTGGTTAAGGCAAGAGCATATCCCCAAACCGCCATCTTTGACTCCGCTCTTCTTTTTGCCGGGACTGAAGG
>JBKHJR010000062.1:0-17329 GCA_046537975.1 Desulfurivibrionaceae bacterium | reverse complement strand
CTCCAATACCCCGACCGCTCTCGGAACTGAACATCCGCTTGATGCCAGTGTCCGTTTCATTGAAGATGGGTTTCAGTTTAATCTGGGATATCCTCCCGCATACTTTGTGTGCCTAATCCTTTCCTGGAATTTTTCAGCCAGAGAATCAGGCCGTAGCAGCCGGTATGAATTTTCGATAAAGCGGCTTTACCGAGAGAATGATAAGCAGTAAAGCTGAGATTAACTGGACGGGTTCCGGGACTAATTCAGCAGCCTTACCCACAACTACCTGGGGGTCTATATTATATGCGTTATACAGGACGTCGATGAGAAGGCCGAACAGAAGTGAGCAAACTGCTATAGTAGAGAGATAAAGTACGGTGCCTCTTTTACCTATGACACCGAGCAGAACAGAGAGAGAGGTTACATTGGTGGCTGGACCTGCCAGAAGGAAAACCAGGGCGGCGCCGGGGCTAACACCCTTCAGGATCAGGGCTGCAGCTATAGGTGTCGAGGCGGTAGCACAAATGTATAAAGGTACACCTGCCAGAAGCATTAAGAGCATGGATTTGATTCCACCGCCCAGATAACTCTTGATAAGATCTTCGGGAATCAGACTGGTAATAATCCCTCCGATAATTACGCCGATGAAAAACAAAAAAGCCAGGTCACCCCAGAGATCATCAAAAGCATATTTTATTCCTGAGATCAGCTTATGATGGAATGCTTCTTCTCCGATCTGATCATCTGCGGTGCTGCAGGTGCTGCCGCAGGCACATTCACTGTCTGCCTCTTCAACGAAGAGCGCCGGTTCATTGGGGGGCTTGAGCAGGTTTTCCGTAACTCCGGAGACAAACGCAGTTACGAAAGCGGCTACCGGCCGGGCCACAGTCAAAATAGGGTCAAGCATGGCATAAGAAATCGAGATGGAATCTATACCTGATTCAGGAGTTGAGATCAGGAAGGCGGTGGTGGCCCCTCTGTTGGCCCCCTGTTTTTTCAAGGATGCGGCTGTAGGCAGGACACTGCAGGAACATAGGGGAAGAGGGATGCCAAGGAGGGAAGCCTTGACCACAGAACTGATTCTGCCGGTCCCCAGATGTTTTATGATGAACTCGGAAGGCATGTATACCTTTATGATACCTCCTATAAACAGGCCGAGTATCATATAAGGGGATGCTTCCAAAAGCATTTCCCAAGCAGCAAAACCAGAATCAAGTAATAATTTCCATAATTCCGTCATGATAAATAAATTCGATTTCCAGAGTTAAATCGTCGATCTTCTTTCCAGTAACAAAGTTCGAGTTATGATGAATCGACAGCCTGATTATGTTACTATTTTTTTGCTTTTCTCAATTAAAAATGAAAATCAAGGCTATGATGGTATTATTTAAGACTTAATAAAATATATCAACTAAAATTCATGGCTTTTCGATAAGAGCAATTTACCACGAAGATTACAATGGGAGCGAGGTTAATAGCTTTAATTTACGGTTTTTCTTCGCAGACTCAGTGTTTTTCGGATATAAAGGCTTCATGTGATTTTAGTTGATAATAATAGTTAAAAAATGTTTCAGACCCTTTCCAGATCTCAATACTGAAATAGATAATGGTTGAAAATACCGGAAAATTATATGTTGTTGCAACCCCTATCGGCAACCTGGGTGATATAACTTACAGGGCTGTTGAAATCCTCAGGGCTGCAGGGATAATCGTTTCTGAGGATACCAGAAGGACCCAGAAGCTTCTCGGTCACCTGGCCATTTCCAAGCCCCTGATAAGTTATTATAAAGATAAAGAAAGGCAAAGGGCTGAGGAAATTGTGGTCAAGCTTCTTGAAGGTACAGACATTGCCCTGGTTTCCGATGCTGGAACTCCGGCGGTATCCGATCCCGGCTCTATCCTGGTCAAAAGGTGTTACGAAGAGAAAATCCCGGTACTGCCGATACCTGGTCCTTCCTCTTTAACAACCGCCCTTAGTGTGTCTGGTTTTGTCCAGACTCCTTTTATTTTTCTGGGATTTCTTCCTTCCAGGCGGGGTCAACGCCGCAAGCTTCTTACTGCTTATGCCCGGCATCAGGAGAATCTGGTTTTTTTTGAATCCGCTAATCGCCTCCAGGCTGCCGTCAAGGATTGCCTGGACATATTGGGTGATAGACCTGCTTTCCTGGCCAGAGAACTGACTAAAATCCATGAGGAACTGTTAAGGCAGGATTTATCCGTATTGGAGCTTGCATTAAGTCGCAGGAACAAAATTAAGGGTGAATGCGTGGTGATTATTTCCGGGGCTGAAAAGCAGCAAGGGATTGACACCGGTGATCTTGAGGAATTATTGAGATGGCACAGGGATCACACTGATATGTCGCTGAAAGAAGTTGTTCACCATATAGCAGTGGATTTGAATATTTCCCGTTCCCAGGTTTATAAAAAGGCACTTGAAGTGTTTAAGGGTGGAAACACTGAATAACGGAGGCCGTCTTCCTTGTCATAAGTTTTAAAATAGGATATTTTGATTTTCACCACGATTAACCGGTTCAGCTTGAAAAAGTTTTAACCGTATAATCAATTCAAATTTCTCAGCGACTGAAGCGATAAAATGTTTAATCTGCCGGGTTGGGTCATGATCCAGTTTATCCCGGAATTCGGAATATTGTACTGATTTTTTATGAAGAAAGTTAAGGACCATTACTTTCACCGGGCCAAGAAAGATAAGTATCCGGCCAGATCGGTTTATAAGCTTGAGGAAGCCCAGAAAAAATACGGTTTCTTAAAAAAGGGGACCAGGATTCTCGATCTGGGCTGTTATCCTGGTAGCTGGTCAATTTACGCCTCAGAAGTAGCAGGGCCGCAGGGAAAAGTAATTGGCGTTGATTTAAGAAAAAGTAAGGTCCGGGGTCCTGAGGCAGGGGCTCCCGTTGAATTTCTGCAGTTTGACATTTTCAGTGATGAATTCCTGGAGAGGGTCAGAAAAGAAGGTCCGTTTTACGGGATATTAAGTGATATGTCCCCCAAGACCACCGGCAGCAAGTTTGCCGATCATGTCCGTTCCGTGGAACTCGCTGAGCGGGCTTTGGAAATTGCCGGACAGGTATTGGTTAAGGATGGTGTTTTTTATTGCAAACTGTTCCAGGGTGAGGATTTTCAGCCTTTTGTCAATAAGCTTAAGGATATGTTCAGGAAAGTCAAAATAGTAAAACCGAGCAGTTCCCGCGGAGAAAGCCGGGAGGTATTCACTCTGGGTACCGGTTATATAATGAAAGATATGGAGGATTAATATATGGCAGGTCATTCGAAGTGGTCTAATATTAAGCGCAGAAAAGGCGCTGAAGACGCTAAGCGCGGCAAGATCTTTGGAAAACTCAACAAGGAGATCTCAGTTGCTGCCAGAATGGGCGGAGGGGATCCGGATGGTAATCCCCGTTTGAGAACCGCGATTGCTGATGCCAAGGCAGCTAATATGCCCAAGGAAAATATTGAAAGAGCTATCAAAAAAGGGGCGGGGGGCCAGGATGGAGAGGTCTATGAAGAGATCACTTATGAGGGGTACGGACCCGGAGGTGTTGCTATTCTGGTTGACTGCCTGAGTGATAACAAAAACAGAACAGTGGGGGAAGTCCGCCACTCGTTCTCAAAACACGGCGGCAATCTTGGGGAATCCGGTTGTGTGGCCTGGATGTTTGATAAAAAGGGCTCCATCTATGTAGACAGGGAGGCCGCCTCCGAGGAAAAGCTTATGGAAACGGCTCTGGAGGCAGGAGCTGAGGATATAGTTGAAGACGACAGCGGCTTCCAGATACTTACCGATCCCGAGGACTTCGGTGATGTCCGGGAGGCCTTGGAAAACGGGGATATTCCCCTTGCAGAGGCCTCGGTCAGCATGATTCCCCATAATTATATAGAGATAACAGATGAGAAAAAAGCAGCTCAGATCATAAAACTCATGGAAGTTCTGGAAGACTGTGATGATGTCCAGAAGGTCCATTCCAATTTTGACATACCTGATGAGATTATGGAAAGAATTTCATCCTGATCGGATTTATTGTGCGTATTCTGGGGATTGATCCCGGTTCCAGAATAACCGGATACGGTGTTATTGACAGTTCGTCTGGTTTTACCAAAAGAATTGTCTGTTGCGGAGTCGTTAAGCCGCCAACTGAACTTGCCCTGCCGGACAGATTAAAGGAACTGTATGACGGGCTGGGGGAGGTTATTGTCAAATATGAGCCGGACTGCGCCGCTATTGAAAATGTTTTTATTGCCAAAAACCCGGCTTCTGCCTTGAAACTTGGCCAGGCCCGGGGAGTCCTTATGCTTGCTGCCAGGCATTTCGGTCTTTCCCTGCACGAATTCCCTGCCAAGGTGGTCAAACAGGCGGTCTCAGGTTACGGCCAGGCCGGCAAGTCCCAGATTCAGCAAGCTGTGAAGCTTTTATTGCAGCTTGACCGGGCACCGGGGGAAGATGCCTCTGACGGCTTGGCTGTGGCTATCTGTTGTGCCAATCATATGATTAATTTTAACAGCAGGTCGAGACACCGTAATGGATAGATTCGTCACCAATTTTACCATAACGTGCCGAAGGTACGGCCAATGATAGCTTGTTTAAAGGGTTTTCTCCTGCATCAGGGGGAAGGGAAGGTTATTATAATGGCGGGAGGGGTGGGTTATGAAGTCCATCTCACCCGGAAATGCCTTTCTGAATTGCCGAACCGGCATGAAGAAGTGATGATTTATGTCTATACTCAGGTCAGGGATGACGCCCTTGTCCTTTATGGTTTCACCACCATGGAGGAGAAGGAAACCTTTGAGATCCTGATCGGGGTTTCGGGAATAGGCCCTAAATTGGCCCTGGCCATTTTATCCGGTATGGCACCGCAGGAGATCTCCAGGGCTATCACCAGGGATGACACCCCCTGTCTGACTCGGTTGCCCGGAGTGGGTAAAAGGACAGCCGAGCGCATGTGTCTGGAGTTAAAGGATAAGATTGCCTTTATCCCGGCGGATGATTCAATGCCTGCTTCAGAGCCGCCGGGATCCATCCCTCAGTCTGATGTCTGCAGGGACGTGGTTTCTGCTTTGATCAATCTTGGTTATTCCAGATCAGGATCTGAAGAGGCTGTACGGAGACTGATCAAGACGGAAAATGATGGCGGCGGGGCATCATTTGAGGATTTGCTGAAACAGGCTCTAAGGGAAATATCCTTATGAATTATGAAGAAAGGGTGGTCACTACCGGGCATATAACTGAGGATGAATCCCTGGAAGAGATCAGCCTCAGGCCCGGAAGCCTTGCCCAGTATATCGGGCAGCAGCAGTTGAAGGACAACCTCCTGGTGGCTGTAAAAGCGGCTCGGGCCAGAGGAGAAGTGCTGGACCATACCTTGTTTCATGGTTTCCCTGGTCTTGGCAAAACCACTCTGGCCTATATAATAGCAAAGGAAATGTCCGCCGGCATAAAAGTAACCTCGGGACCGGTAATTGAAAAGCCCGGGGATCTGGCCGCCATTCTAACCAGTCTCGGGCCGGGAGATGTGCTCTTTATTGATGAGATCCATCGCTTGAATCATGTGGTGGAGGAAATCCTTTATCCCGCCATGGAGGATTTTCAGCTGGATCTGGTAGTGGGCCAGGGACCAGGGGCCAGATCGGTCAAAATGGATCTCCCGCCTTTTACCCTGGTGGGGGCAACCACCAGAAGCGGTCTGCTCACTCCTCCTTTCCGGGACAGGTTCGGGGTCGTTCTCCGTCTGGATTTTTATAATCCCCCGGAACTGGTTGAGATTATTAAGCGTTCCGCATCCCTGCTAAGAATACCTATCGATGAGCAAGGGGCCAGGGAAATGAGTGTTCGCAGCCGCGGTACGCCCAGAATAGCCAACCGGCTGCTCAAGAGGGTCAGGGATTATGCCGAAGTTGAGGCAGATGGCAGAATTACCGCCCAGGTGGCGGATATGGCCCTGAATATGCTTTCAGTTGATAAGAACGGTCTTGATGAAATGGACAGAAGGATCCTGCTTACCCTGATAGACAAGTTCCAGGGCGGCCCTATCGGTCTGGATACCCTCGCTACCTCGGTCTTTGAAGAAAAGACCACTCTGGAAGACGTCTATGAACCCTATTTGATTCAGGCCGGTTTTCTCTCCAGAACTTCCCGGGGACGTATAGCAACCCATCTGGCTTATAAGCATTTCGGCAGGTCGGTAAATCAGGGGGGGCAACGCGGAATTGACGAGTTTTTCAGTAAGAATGATTAGTTACTTAAAGACTGGAAGCTCAAGGACGAATCTGTTATGTCTAAATTAACTTTGTCCAAGATACTTCAGTAAACCTTAAAACGGGAATCCTGAACCCTGAGAGAACTTATGCCCCTTAAATTGAATGTCAAGGATATTGTCGGAAGGAAGGGCGGCGAGAAACTGGTCATGCTTACTGCCTACGATGCTGCGACTTCCTCTCTTGTTGACCAGGACGGCGTGGATATAATTTTGGTGGGTGATTCCTTGGGCAATGTTGCACTGGGCTACGAATCCACGGTGCCGGTCTCCATGGAGGAAATGCTTCATCATGCCGCCGCAGTCAGGAGGGCAAGCTCCTCCTTTATAGTGGCGGATATGCCTTTTATGTCTTATCAGGTAGATATTTCTAAAGCAATCTGCAACAGCGGTCGATTTCTTAAAGAAGCCGGTTCTGATGCAGTAAAAATAGAAGGAGGCGCTGATTTCGCCGGGACCGTGAAATCAGTGGTGCAGGCCGGAGTACCGGTGATGGGCCACATTGGCCTTACTCCCCAGACCGCAAGTCAATTGGGGGGGTATAAGGTTCAGGGCAGGGATGCTGAAAGTGCCAGGAAACTGATGCGGGATGCCAGGGCCCTTGAAGAGGCCGGTGCTTTCGCCATTGTTCTGGAATGTGTTCCTGACAGTCTGGCCCGCTACTTGACTGGTACGGTTTCCATTCCTACCATAGGCATTGGAGCCGGCCCGGATTGTGACGGCCAGGTACTGGTCAGCAATGATCTCCTCGGCTTGTCCGGAAAGACTGTTCCCAGATTTGTCAAACAGTATGCCTGCCTGGGGAAAGAGGCGAAAGACGCAGTTGATTGCTTCATAAACGAGGTCAGAGAAGGAACTTTCCCTGCCGGGGAGAACAGTTTTTCTCTGCCGGTTGATGTGAAGTCTCTGTTGACGGAAGAAAAGGAGTAGTGGCTGTGAAGGTTTTTGTTCAAGGGGGATATGGATGGATTTAGCTACAGTTATTGGCCTGATAGTCGGTGTTGTTTTACTGATGGTAGCCATAATGCTGGGGGGGCCTCTGACCCTTTTTGTTAATCCCCCGGGTGTACTGATTGTCGGCGGCGGAACTATGGCCGCCACCTTGGTGCGTTTCGGTTTGAAAGATGTAATCAATTCTTTTAAGGTAGCCAAGAATGCCTTTACTGTCCAGCTCAGCTCCCCCAATGAGATTATTCAGGAAATTGTCAATCTCGCCAATATAGCCAGGAAAAACGGTCTTATCGTCCTGGAGCAGCAGCCCATTAATGATCCTTTTTTGAAAAAATCCATTATGTACTGTGTGGACGGCCATGAAGCGGAATTTATAGACGAGGTTCTGAAAAAGGAAGTCAATCTTACGGTGGAGCGCCATGAATTGGGGCAGAAGACCTTTTCCTCTATGGGGGATGCCGCCCCGGCCTTCGGCATGATCGGTACATTGATAGGTCTGGTTCAGATGCTGGCCAATATGGAAGACCCTGATTCCATCGGCCCGGCCATGGCGGTCGCCCTTTTGACCACTCTCTATGGAGCTGTACTGGGGAACCTTGTTTTCCTGCCTATCGCTGATAAACTGGCCCTGCGCAGCCAGGAGGAGGAGAGGAACAGGAAATTAATCATTGAAGGGGTTATGGGTATTCTCAAGGGCTTAAATCCCAGAATCATGGAAGAGTTTCTGCAGACTTTCCTACCCCCTAAGGATCGAAGTAACACTTGAGAGCTTGGTTATCTCGGCTTTTAGCTTTTCACCTCTGAGCACCTAACTTACCTCAATACCCTGAAAACTACCATGACTGAAGACGAGGGAAAGAAAAAAGAGCGTCCAGGGGGAGCCCCCAAATGGATGACCACTTTCGCCGACCTGATGGCTTTACTTCTCGTCTTTTTCGTGCTTATTCTCTCCTTTTCCGTCATCGATGCCCAAAAGTATAAGATGATTTCCGGCTCCATGAAAAAGGCCTTGGGAGTACAGCGGCAATTAAAGGAAACCAAAACCATAACAGGAGAGGAGATCATCTCCAAGAAGTTTCCCACCATCCCTCTTCAGGTTCAGATGAAGATCGTCAGGGAGGTAAAAAAGAAGGTGAAAAGCGGGACCGTGGAATCGGAGTTTGACAAGACCGGTCTGATCTTGAGGGTGAAGGGGGACGTTGCCTTTGAATCAGGTAAGGCGGCGATAAGAAATGAAATACTGACTTTTCTCAATAACCTGGGACGCATAGTCGAAGATAAGGAGCTTTTAATCAAGGTGAGCGGCCACACTGACGATGTCCCGCTCAAGGAAGGGGGGAGTTATGATACTAACTGGGGGTTGTCTGCCGCCCGGGCTGCGGCTGTAGTGGAGTATCTGGAGAGAAACTTCGATATACCCTCTCATCGTCTGTCAATTCAGGGATATGCAGATACCCAACCGGTGGCAAGCAACGATACGCCGGAAGGCAGAGCCCGCAATCGGCGGGTGCAGTTCAAAATCAAGCCCGCCAACCCTGATGTGGATCTTTCCGGACTCGAATTCAAGCCCGGTCCGGCGGATAATAAGCGGAATAATAATTGAAAGATATGGTTAAATTGCCGGAAATCAGCAGACATTCCTGTCTCGCCATTCAGGATGAATCCACAGCTCGTCGTTTTTTCAGCTTCGGCGGGATTGAACCGGAGGCAGAGCCTGAAGGTGGCCTGCTTGCCAGGTTGTGTTTTGTTTTTTCGGGTATCCCCTTTGAGAATCTGACCAAGATAATCAAGTCAAAAAGGGTGATAAGTGCAGCCAGTGCCAAAAGGAAACCCGATGAGCTGATCAGTGATTTCCTGGACTATGGAACCGGAGGCACCTGTTTTTCCCTGACCGCCGCCTGTACCGCTCTGGTAAGGTTTCTCGGATTTGAGGCGGCCCCGATCCTGGCTGACCGCCATTATGGGACAGATACTCACAGTGCCCTGCTTATCTTTCAGGACAGCGATCTCTTCCTTCTTGACCCCGGCTACCTTATTCATGAGCCCTGCCGGCTTCCGGTAAATTCACCGCTGACAGTCAAAAGGGATTTCAACGACCTCGAACTGGTTCCCCGGGCGGGGGGTAAATTGGTCGATTTATATACACTGGCTGGCAGGAGCCGGAAACTGCGCCTTACTTATAAGATCAGTCCCCTGGACGATTCATCATACAGCCGGGCCTGGGAACGCTCTTTCGCCTGGGAGATGATGACCTACCCTGTTCTGACCAGATGCTATCAAGGGGAACATCAGTACCTCCAGGGCAATCTGCTGCGTTGCCGCGATCGGGAAAAGGGCAGCAAACAAGTACTTTCCGCCCGGGAGCAACACAGTTTTATCACCAGCGTCCTGGGGATCAATTCCGGGATCGTGCAGGAGGCTTTTCAATGTGTCGGTCAGTCCTCAACCTTAAGATAAGATATCTTCCCCTGTTTCGCGGGAACAGACAGGTACGGTTATACCCCTTTCATGGCAGATCCTGAATCCCCTACCCCGGTCAAGTATTTTATTGCTGTTCTTTTTTCTTCCCCTGATCTTCTCAGCCTTGCCAGAAATGTTCTGCAGGAGAATTGGGGAAAAATGGACCTGGAAGGAGACCCCCGTCTGTTTGAAGTTACCGACTATTACCAGGCGGAGATGGGAGGTACGCTTTACCGCTCTATAATATCCTTCAAGGACCTGATGAATCCTGCGGAGATAGTGGAGAGGAAATTGAGATGCAACGATCTGGAAGATACTCTGGCCCTGGAAAATAAGCGCAGGGTCAATCTTGACGCCGGCTATCTGGATCATAATAAGGTTGTCCTTGCCTCAGCCAAGGCTGCGGGGCAGAAAATCTACCTGGGCCGGGGGATATACGCGGATCTGGCCGGGCGCTACAGGTCCGGCAGATATCAGCCTTTTGAATGGAGTTTCCCGGATTTCAAGGATGGTCGATACGACCGGGAATTGCTGTTAATCAGAAAAGAATATCTCCGCCAACTGAAAAACAGGGGGTGGTGAGAAGATGGCCGGATGAATTTTGAAACCTATCCCATAAACAGTTTCAACCGCTACTTTCGTTCATTGTACGGGGGATCAGTAGGCAAGATAACCCTTGATGCAGGACTGACCTGTCCCAACCGGGAAAAAGGGGGGTGTATATACTGTTCATCCGAGGGTTTTACTCCTTATTACCTCAATCATAACGACTCCCTTGCCAAGCAGCTTGAAAAAGGGAAGGAGTTTTTAAAAAAGAGGGGATATAAGAAGTATTTTTCCTATTTTCAGCAGGAAACTACCACGGCTGTTGACCTGCAGAAGCTGAAGCCCATGCTGGAACAGGCTGCGGCAGGTGATGACTGCCTGGGCCTTATTGTCAGTACCCGGCCGGACTATCTTGATGATGACGTTCTGATTGCCCTGGAAAAACTTGCTTCCGGAGGTAAGGAGATGCTGCTCGAGCTTGGTCTGCAGTCCTGTCATGATCAGACCCTGAAGTTCCTTAACCGCAACCATAGCTACCGTGATTTTGAAGAGGCCGCTCTGCGGGTAAAGGGTTATCCGGCCATCTCCCTGGGAGTCCACCTTATCTTGGGACTGCCGGGAGAGAGCTACAGGGATATGCTGGAGACCGTAAATACGGTCTGCAACCTGGGGGTCGACTATATCAAGTTGCATCATCTCGTGGTTAACCGGGGGACTCCACTTGCCGGGATGTATAAGGCGGGGAGAATCAAGCTCTTTACTTTCAGGGAATATCTGGATATATTGGCACCTCTTTTGGGCCATATCCCTAAAGATGTGGTGCTCCATCGTTTCTGGAGCACCAGCCATCCTGATATTGAAATAGCACCCTGCTGGAATCTCTACTCATATAAGCTGAACAATATGCTTCTCAAGGAAATGAAGGATAATGATATCTGGCAGGGCAAATATGTTGACCACGGTACTGAGTTCTGAGTTTCCTGTTTTTGTTTTTTCATATGTTATTGCTTAATTTGATATATTGTAAGGAGGGGATATGCCTTATCAGCAGAGTGGTCTATTAAGGAATAAAGGAAAAGCTGTGATCAGCTAAATGATCAATATGCTAATATCCAATGATAGATAGTAATCAGCCATTGAGAATTAGGAACAGAGACCTCTTTATGAAGCAAAGATGTATTACGTTTATTTCCCTTTTACTGATAACTGCTTTTCCTGCGTTGCATGCCTGTAAACAGGAAACCAAAAAGACGGACGAAGAGTTAAAGGCGAGCGAAGAGTTAAAGACGGCCGAAGAGTTAAAGACGGCCGAAGAGTTAAAGTTGGCCGAAGAGTTAAAGACAGACGAAGAAGATTTAAAGATACTGGAAAAAGATATTTCTTCACCTGCTGAGATTGTAAATATTGAAACTTCTTATGTGGAGGCGGTAACATATACAAATACAGTCAATCTTGAGAACCTGTCTTCCCGGGCTAAAAAACAGAAGTTTTTCGATATGATTATGCCCTCCGTCCTGATCAGTAAACATAAGTTAAAGCTTAAAAGAAAAAGGGTGGAGAAACTGGTGCAGAAAGATGACTTGAACCAGACGGAGAAGGAATTTCTGAAGGAACTGCGGCAGGAGTATAAGGCCTCTGATAACCAGGATCTTTTAAGAAAGCTGCAGGTCCATCCCACCAGTATCGTTCTGGCCCAGGCCGCTCTTGAATCGGGATGGGGGAGTTCCAGGTTTTTTCTCGAAGCTAATAATGTATTCGGGGTCTGGTCATTTGATCATAATGAATCAAGACTTCAGGCCGGAGGAAGCCGCGATGACCAGCAGATATATTTAAAAAGATACGAGGATCTTGTCTCCTCAATCGATGACTACTTTAAGACTTTGGCCAGAGGACCTTATCAGGAGTTTAGACAAAAGAGAGGGAAGATTGACGATCCGCTGGTGCTGGTTGAGTTTCTTAAACAGTACAGTGAGTTGAGAGATGAATACGTAGATAGACTGCGATCCATAATCATTGACAATCAACTGCAGAAATTTGACAATTACAGCCTTCAACAACTCAGCACCGGTTAAAAAAGGCCTCCTCAATCACCATCCCGGACTCTGGATCGTATTTTTCAAATCCAAGCAAAGAATCGGGCTACTCACTGTAAATACCTTTTCTGATAATCAACCAGTCTGAGTAGTCAGGGTAAGAAGGAGCAAGTCCTCATGAAAACAGTTTTTAAACAGGATTATACTACTCAGACGGCAGCCTGGTTTACCAGGTTCCCGCAGACAGAGCAGAGCCAAAAGATTCTTGCTGATATCAGAAGTGACCTTGCTGACCGGGCCGGATCGATCCACCGGGAGGTCAGCGGCCGGGCCTGGGGTGGGATGATGCAGCAGGTTAAGGGAAATAATTTAAATATTTCAGTTTAAAGGGGCTGTTTCCGGAAGTTTAACAGTAAGCTTATGAGACAGGTTGCTGAGGAAAGGGATTTATACAAAGCCTGCCGGATAATATTTGGTCCGGATCTCACTTTTTCCAGGGACTTCCTGGATTACATACAGATGCAGGGTATCAAGAGCGCTTTTCGTAAAAGGGCTATGGAGAATCATCCGGACCGGGCAGCTTTTCAGGCTGATGGAGAAAAGGGGCATCAGGAAGACCAGTTCCGGGTAATAAAAGATGCCTATGATACCCTGTGTGCCTATCTCATTGTCCGGGACAGAGAGTATAGGCTGCCCGGGAAGTTAAAGCGGAGCCGGACTGCCTCCCCTGGTGGCGCCAGATACCACCGGTCCGGAGAAAAACACTGCCAGGGGGAATATAACCGTCAACAGGCCGGAAAGTCCCAAAGGCCCGGGAAAGGAAAATTCCGATCTTCCGGGATGCAGAGAGGCGGGGCTTTCGCATCCGGCTATGCCGGAAAGCAGGAACAGCGGCATAGCCGCCCTGATAAAAAGGAAATCCCGGAGCGGCGTCTGCTCTTTGGTCATTATCTCTACTATATGGGAGTCATCGATTGGCACTGTCTGGTAAAGGCTCTGGTTTGGCAGCGGCGGCAGCGCTATCGAATAGGTGAACTGGCCAGGAAAAAAGGCTGGCTCTCATCCCGGGATATTCAGATTTTACTAAAAGAATCCCAGCCCCGCCAGACCTTCGGGCAAAAGGCCAGAGCCTGGGGATTGCTGACAGACAAACAGGTGGCCCATCTTTTATGTCAGCAAAGGAAAGAACAAAGAAAAATCGGGGAATATCTGCTTGAGCAAAATATACTGAATCGCAAGCAGCTGGCGGAATTATTGCTCAGCTTTCACAGGCATAATGCCGTCTATGAGCGCAGGCCATCCTCTTAAGCTGACAGAGAACATTGCCGCATGGTCTATAACAATCTGATCTACCTGATCATTATCATCTTCATTCTCACCTCAAGCTCTATCCCCGAGGTGCCCCAGTTCCCTCCTACGGTTGGTTTCCCGATTTTTTTGCTCAAGGCCTTTCTGTTTTATCTCCTGGCCCGTCGCCTCTACAGGGGGAAAAAAATTAAAAGGCCTGCCTCCTATTTTAAAGCGGAACAGAAATTGGCTATCCTGGCCATAGTCTCTGTAGCCATTGATGTATATTTTCTTGATTGCCAGTACTATTTCGCGCTGATTCCTTATATCTCCAGAATGCCGGTGCTGATCAGCCTCGGCGGCATTGTGCTTTATTTCGTTTACATGTGCATTGTCTGGGGAGTGGCTAAACCAAAATATGAGAGGCTTTTTGATAGGACATACTCCCTTTCCGCCTTTATAGGGTCAAACCTGGCCAATAGTCTGCCGATCCTGCTTCCCTGGCTGCTTATTTCCCTGTTTTTTGATTTTTTGGTTTTAATCCCTTATCCAGGCTTTCAGAATTTTCTGGACTCTCCCTGGGGGGAGGGGCTGCTTTTTCTGTCCTTTTTCACCGTGCTGGTTCTGGCTTTCCCCTGGCTTGTAACCCGGATCTGGAACTGCAGACCTCTGCCCCCTGGTCCCGAGCGTACTTTGATCGAGAATTTTTGCAGAAAGGAGGGATTAAAGTATGCCGAAATCATGGTCTGGCCCCTTTTTGAGGGAAGGATGGTTACAGCCGGGATCATGGGAATTGTCAGGCGCTTCAGATATCTCCTTATCACGCCCGCTCTCCTCAATAACTTAAACGGCCTGGAGATAGAGGCGGTGGTAGCCCATGAAATCGGCCATATCAAGCGTTTTCATCTCCAGCTTTATCTTTTTCTCCTGCTGGGTTTCGGGCTGATAGCTCAACTCGGGTCCAACCTTTTTATGTACGGATTGCTGAAGTCTGATCTTTTTTACCAGATCAGTGAAAGACTGGGCAAGCAGATGGATTCGGTCTTGATCTTTGTTTCCACTCTGGCCCTGCTCCTTTTTTTGATAGTTTACTTCCGTTTCATCTTTGCATTTTTCATGAGAAATTTTGAACGACAGGCTGATATCCACGCCTTTACCGCCCTGAAGGGGAGCGCTCCCATTGTCAGCGCCCTGGAGAGGGTGGCCTGGCTGAGCGGAAATGTCAGGGATATGCCGAGCTGGCATCATTTCAGCATATCCCAGAGGGTCAATTTTTTGGCGGCCTGCGAAAGGGACAGGAGTCTTCCTGACCGTCACCACCGCAAGGTTTATCTGGCCCTTCTTCTCTATCTCCTGGTTCTCTTTGGGGCCGGTTTGACTCTGTGGAAAATGCCCCGGGACCTTCTTGAGCAGGCTCCTCTGGAACCTCTGACCAAAATTTATCTCCAGAAGAGTCGGGAGGCGCCTGCCGCAGAAAAGCCGGTCTGGTTATTTCTGTTAGGCAATCTCCAGCAGGAGAGAGGTCTGGAAAAGGAGGCGATCTCTACCTATGAAAAGGCTTTGGAGCTGGAGCCGGAAAATCCCGATGCCCTTAATAATCTGGCCTGGCTTCTTTTAACCTCGGAAAATGAAAAGCTTCTTGATAAGGAGAGGGCTCTGGCCCTGGCCCAGGAAGCAGCCCGTTTGAAAAAGGCCGGTTATATTCTGGATACTCTGGCCCAGGCCTATTTTGCCAATGGTTATCCGGCAAAGGCTGTTAAAAAAGAGGAAGAGGCTGTCAGAATCGATCCCGGAAACCGTAATTATTATGAAAAACAGCTTGAAGACTTCAAAGAGGGGCGGCATTAGTATGTCAGATAAAAAGGAAGGAATGGTGCTACTTTACACCGGTAATGGCAAGGGAAAATCCACAGCCGCTTTTGGTCAGGTTATGCGCGCTGTGGGTCATGGTTGGCGGGTTTGTATAATTCAGTTTATTAAAGCCAATGAGACAACAGGCGAAGCGAAGGTGTTTGCAGAGCTCACCGATAAGATAGAATTTCATATTAAGGGCACCGGGTTTATTTTTAAGGCGGGGGATCGGGAGGAAGTGGTTAAAGCGGCCAGGGAAGCTTTTAATTTTGCCAGAGACAAGATAATGAGCGGCAATTACCGGATGGTTATCCTGGATGAATTCACCTATCTCCTTACTTACGGAATGGTGGAGTGGGAGGATGTAAAAGATCTAATTGAACAGCGTCCCGCAGATGTTCATCTGGTTATCACCGGCAGAAGTGACAATAAGCAGTTAATGGAGGCGGTTGATCTGGTTACGGAAATGAAGGAGATCAAGCATCCCTACCAGTCAGGGGGTAAGGCCAGAAAGGGGATTGAATTCTGATTTCCAGGATGCAGCTATTCTCCGGTTTATATCCCGTAAAGAAGAGATAGCGGATAAGTTTCCGGATCAGGAGCCAACAAGATCTCTGACATCAAGACCGTCCTGCAGCCGCCAGGCCCGGTTCACGATGTTTTTGAGCTGCTTCTTGATGTCTGACAAGGGAGGCAGCCGGGGGATAATCGGCAGAAGGTCTTCTACATGTTGAGGCGGCTGCAGTTTCATCTTCTGGTCCAGTTGTTCACCGGTTAGGGGATTAAGGCCTCCTTCCATACTGCCGGCTTTGTAGAGGTTGGAATCGCTCAGGCTGCGCATAAACCCCATAATGGTCGTAAGATCGTTTTTTTCATAAAAGGCCTTTATCTCGTCGGCAATAGCCTCCCGTTTTTCCACCAGTTCCTCAAGGGTCCGGCGGTAGCTCTCAATATGTTCGGTAAGGGAGTGGTAGGTGTCAAACACCATATTGAAAAAACGCCCTTTTTTGGTGAGTCCCCGGGTTAGCTGGCCCTTGAATACTCTTTTTTTTATGGTCTCGGATTCGGTCAGGTAGGGGTCATAAAAGATCATCTGCTCCAGGCCGGCCAGCTCGAAGAATTCCTTGATAAGCTGCTGATCCTTAAGCAGAATATAGAGCCGGATCATTTCAAAGCCGATCTTCTGCTCCAGCCGGGCTGAAGAGGCAAGGACCTTGTCTCCGTAATCCTTGATATCCTGCTCAATCAGTCTGCGGAACCCGAAATAACGGTCAGCTATGTCTTTTTGTACTTCATAGGAAATATCCTGGTCTGTGGTGGTTTTCATCTCCTCCGTTCCTCCCTTTTGCCATCTCGAGCCTTCGGTTAACCCCTTCCCGTCAGAATTCCTGCAAGCTGATTTCATTATGGCACAAATCCGTCTGTCCTTCAATGACTTGTTCGTTTGCAGTCTGGGTTTTCATGGCCTTCCGGCTGCAAAAACCCGCTTTTGACGGCAGAAATGAAGATATAGCAGCAAAAAATGCCTGTTATTGGGACATTAATCAATCAATTTAAGTCGGTTAACATGGCCCCGCCCCCGGAAGAATTGACTGAAATTAAGCTTGACAGTTAAAAGTGACTTAAGTTAGTTAAATTCAGGCACTTTTATAATTGTTTCTCCAGACTCTCAAGGGGACCGCGGATACGGGAGATATCCCTCTTTTTAACCGCCTTTTGCAGGCCCGGATTCCAGAACATGATGGCGCCTTTCCAGCCCGGAGCCTCGCGGATTTGGACGGAATTTAGGTTTATTTTCCATGTCACCCTTAATAATATCGCAATAAGTGGAAAAACAGGGCATCTATTAGGGCCAATATCATGGAAACTTTCCACTTATCAACACTTATAAGCTGACCGTGACCCTCCGTTTTTGAATTCGTGACTCAAAAGCCGGGTTGTATTACACTACAT
>JBKHJR010000061.1:0-17523 GCA_046537975.1 Desulfurivibrionaceae bacterium | reverse complement strand
CTCCAATACCCCGACCGCTCTCGGAACTGAACATCCGCTTGATGCCAGTGTCCGTCTATGTATCAGTTAACTTGTATGAGGCAGTTTTTTTTAAGGTAATAGCAGGTCTTAACTTTTCTTGAAAATGACAGAGGGAAGCGGTAAATTGAATTCAACTTATTAACCGTTAAACAAGAGTAGTAGATATGATTGGTAATTCCGTTTCCAGGCCTGCTAATGATATGGACCATTCTGCCGTCAGTGCTCTTATCCTTGCTGCCGGTAAGGGGACAAGGATGAAATCAGAGTTGGCCAAGGTTCTTCATCCTGTTTGTTTTAAGCCCATGATTCATCATGTTCTTGATTGCGTGCTCAATCTTGACCTTGACAATATAGTTCTTGTAACCGGTCATCAGGCAGAGGCAGTTGAAAACTCCTGCTCATTTTACCCTCTTCATTTTGTGCGCCAAAATGAGCAGCTTGGTACCGGTCATGCTGTACTTACAGCAGAATCGCATATTAAAGACGCTGGTGGTGTGGTAATGATCTTGTGCGGTGACACCCCGCTGCTTAGTCCTCAGAATCTACAGGGCCTGCTGGATAGCCATCTTGCCGGTGACCACCTCTTAACAGTCGCTTCCACTGTCTTGGATGATCCTTCAGGCTATGGACGGCTGATTGTTGACGGAAAAGATCAGGTTACCGCCATAGTTGAGGAGAAGGACGCCACGGCGGAGGAAAAGAAAATAAATCTTATAAATACCGGTATCTACTGTGTTGATTGCGGTTTTCTTTTTGACAGCCTGAAAAAGGTGGGATCAGATAATGAACAGGGGGAGGTTTATTTAACCGATATAGTCTCACTTGCCAGCAGACAGGGGTATTCTGTAAATTATTTCAGGTACCCGGATCCGGTGGATGTCCTCGGTGTTAATTCCAGGGTTGAACTGGCGCAGGCTCACGGGTTTTTACAGAAAAGATATTTGAATCGCCTCATGTCTGAGGGGGTTTCCGTTCTCTTGCCTGAGACCGTGACAGTAGACCCTGCTTCCTTGATCGGTGAAGATACAGTAATCAAGCCCAATGTTTATATCTCTGGAAGGACCAGGATCGGCAGGAACTGCAGGATAGATTCATTTACTTGTATCCATGACAGTATCATAGGTGATAATGTGACAATAGGAGCCGGGGCGTACCTGGAGAGTACCACTGTTGATACTGACAAATTTCTGGAACCCGGTGTTCAAATTCGGTGAGATTTTGATAAGGATGGCTAAATTTGACAGTGTGAGTCGAAAGTGGGATATCTAAGGGCCTAACTAAAAATTTTTTTTGGAGCATATATATGTCTGATGATAATGAGCTGGAAAGGTTGGAAAAAATAATAGATAGCCTCCTTAACAAGTATAATAAGCTTGAAGAAGTAAATAAGAAACATATAGCCACCATTGAGGAAAAAAATACAGAGATTGAAGAACTCAAGGCAAAATTAGACGGCTTAGCGAACGAGAAGGATCATGTTCAAAAGCGGATCTCAGGAATATTAAGATCCATAGAGGACTGGGAAAGCGGCAGGGTGGATGAAGAGGGTAAAGAGGAAGAAACACAGGCGGAAATAGATCCGGAAAAGCCGCAGGAAGAATGGCCCAAGCTTTTCGGCACTGACAGATCCTCCGTTTAGCGGGGTAATTCATTGATAAATAGATTGAGTTATCTTAAGGGTTGGCTTGAGCCGATTCTGGGTGCCGGGATCTGCGCCAGGATATAAAGATAATTATAAATCTGTTGCTTAGGGCCCACTATTCTGGTATGAATTTCATATAAGGAATGTCTTCATTAATCCGTTTTTTAAAGGACAATACTTATCGTGCAAAGGTTAGTAAAATTCGAGGTTTTCGGCCAGGAATTTCCTTTATACACTGATGCGGCGGAAGAAGATGTTCATGAGATATTAGATCTTGTAAAGGAACAGTTATATAATTCTTCACATTCGTCCAGTACTCTGCCACCCAATAAAACGGCAATTCTGGCCAGTATAAACATGGCGGGCAAGTACGTTAGGTTGAAAAGGGATTTTGAGGAGTACAAGAGAAGGGTTGAGAAGCAAGCGGATAATTTAAGTAAACGCATTGGGGACACCCTGGATACAACAAGTTGAGGTTTTTCCCCTGCTCGGTTGGTGTTCAATAGCTATATATTCGAGCCAACACATGATCCAAGGGAAACTCCGCTGATTCATAAAAGGAAAGGCTTATATAGTTTTTCCTTGCGTGAGTTAAGAGTCCATTCCCACCTAACGACAGTTAGGTTCGATAAGGCTGTCGACACGGCCAGAGCGGGGGAGTTTTTATACTTTTCAAGGCATTGAATTAAGCTGTAGTAGCAAATATAGAATAATATTGCCGGATAGAAAATATTTAATAATTATTTGAAATCGAAGAGTAAACTCCACGGATTCTCTACTATTGCGAAGTCCTTGTAAGCGATAGTAGGATCACTGCCCTCTGCTTAGATTTTATCCCTTTTTTTTCTGCAAAGTATCCCTTCTTTAATTTCTTTTCCTTGCTTGACCAAACCTGGCCAAAATCAGGTAGTAACTTTTCTTAATAAGGGAAGTTCCCTGATCAGTTTGATTTATAAACTGTAATTTGTAATTAAATTAAATAGTAAAGGAAATACAGTGACATATATACATCTTTTATCTATTATAGCAGCTTTGGCCGCTGGGTTTTTGCTGGGACTTTATATTAGAAAACGTTTTATAGAGTCCAAGGAAGAAAGCTACGAAGAGCAAGGGCGGAAGCTGATAGAGAGTGCTCTTGAAGAATCGGAAAAAATTAAAAAGGAGGCTAATCTCCAGGCCAAGGATGAGAATTTAAGGATCAGGAAAGAGGCTGATGAGGAGATAAAAGAGCGGAAAAAGGCTATAAATATAGAAGAAAAAAGGCTTACCCAGAAATCGGAACAGCTTGACCGTAAAATAGAACTTCTTGATGAGCGGGAAAAGGAATTGCGCAGCAAGGAGAAAAAAATATCAAATGAAGAAGAAAAGAATGAAGAGCGCCGAAAAGAGATTGATAACCTCATAGAGGAACAGAGGGCCAAGCTGGAAAAGATAGCCGAGATCAGCAGAGAAGAGGCCAAAGAGCACCTGATGGAAAGTATTGAGAGCGAGGCCAGGATGGAAGCGGCCAAGAAAGTGGTCCGGATTGAAAATGAAATGAAGATGAAGGCCGATAAAAAGGCCAAGAATATACTGGCCCTGGCCATTGCCAAATATGCTGGAGAGTACGTGGCTGAGAAGACGGTTTCGGTGGTACCGCTTCCTTCTGAAGAGATGAAGGGCAGGATTATCGGCAGGGAAGGCCGTAATATCAGAGCCATAGAAGCCGCTACCGGTATAGATATAATTATTGATGATACTCCCGAGGCTGTGATCCTTTCCGGATTCAACCCTGTCCGCAGAGAGGTGGCAAGACAGTCTCTGGATCGCCTGATAAGCGATGGCAGGATCCATCCTGCCAGGATAGAGGAAATTGTCAACAAGGTTAACAAAGAGCTCGAAACATCCATGCAGGAAGCCGGGGAGCAGGCCACTTTTGATGTAGGAGCCCATGGAGTTCATCCTGAACTTATTAAACTTCTGGGTCGCTTGAAGTTCAGGACCAGTTATGGTCAGAATGTCCTCCAGCATTCCCTTGAAGTTGCCTTTCTCTGCGGTGTAATGGCGGCGGAACTGGGCGTGAATGTCAAACAGGCCAAAAGGGCCGGTCTTTTGCATGACCTGGGAAAAGCAGTGGATCATGAAGTAGAAGGCGCCCATGCCAGTATTGGTGCGGATCTGGCCAAAAAACACGGCGAACATCCTGAAGTTGTTCATGCCCTGGCCGCTCATCACGAGGATGTATCCCCTGAAAGTCTGCTTGATATCCTCCTTCAGTCTGCTGATGCGCTGTCAGGAGCCCGCCCCGGAGCCCGGAAAGAGATGTTGGAGAGTTATGTCAATCGTCTGGAAGAACTCGAAAAGATTGCTTATTCCTTTAAAGGAGTGGAAAAGTCTTATGCTATTCAGGCGGGGCGGGAAATACGCATAGTGGTTAACAGCAGTGATATCTCTGATGCTGAGGCAACTGTCATGTCACAGGATATAGCCAAACAGATCGAAGATAACCTGACTTATCCGGGACAGATCAGGGTGACGGTTATCCGGGAAACCAGAGCGGTAGATTACGCTAAGTAGATAAAAAAAATTAGAAGATCAGAAATAAGAGATAAGGTGTTTATTTTTATAAATTAAAGACAAAATTAAAACGTACAAGATAATAATATATGGCCAACTCAGGAATTGATGAACAACTCGATCTTATTGAAAGGGGAACGGTTGACCTGATCTCCAGGGAGGATATGGGCAGTAAACTGGAAAGGTCCCGGAAAACCGGTATACCTTTGAAAATAAAAGCCGGCTTTGACCCTACCGCTCCAGACCTGCATCTCGGCCATACTGTCCTTATTCAGAAATTGAAGCATTTCCAGGAGCTGGGCCATAAAGTTTTTTTCCTTATAGGTGATTTCACCGGGATGATTGGCGATCCCACCGGCAAATCAGAGACCAGAAAGCCTTTATCTGAGGGAGATGTGGCCCGGAACGCAGCCACTTATAAAGAACAGATTTTTAAAATTCTTGATCCGGAGAAGACGGAAATAGTCTTTAACAGTCAGTGGCTCGGGGAATTAGGTCCTTATGATTTTATCAAACTGTCTTCTAACCTCACTGTAGCCCGGATGCTGGAGAGAGAGGATTTCAGGGAGCGATTTGACAGCCACAGGCCGATAAGTATTCATGAGTTTCTTTATCCTCTCCTCCAGGGATATGATTCAGTAATTATGGAGGCTGATGTCGAAATCGGAGGTACTGATCAAAGATTTAATCTCCTTATGGGGAGGGATCTGCAGCGATTTAAAGGTCAGGATCCCCAGGTGGTTATAACTATGCCTCTCCTGGAAGGGCTGGACGGTGTTAATAAGATGAGCAAATCTCTTGATAACTATATAGGTATAACTGAAAAACCCGATGATATTTACGGTAAGGTCCTTTCAATCTCGGATGATCTGATGTGGAGATATTATGAATTGTTGAGTGATCTGTCCCTCGAGCAGGTCAACAGCATGAAGCAGGATACCCGGGCTGGCAAAATTCACCCCAAGGAGGTGAAAAAACAACTGGCACGGGAACTTACCTCAAGGTTTTATGATGACAGTACCGCTAATAAGGCGGAAGAAAATTTTGAGAGAGTCTTTAAAGATCATGATCTGCCTGAAGATATTCCGGCTAAGATTCTCCAGATTGGTGAAGAAAATATATGGCTTCCCCGCCTCCTGGCCCTCACCGGAATGGTAAAAGGGACATCTGAAGCCAGACGGCTGATCAAGCAGAATGCTGTCTCTCTGGAAGGAAAGAAAGTCACTGATATAGAGCACCAGGTACCGGCCAAAGGCGAACTCCTTATAAAAGTTGGCAAGCAGCGGTTCTGCAAGGTGAGGTTTGAATAACCTTTTAATTATATTATATTAATAGTGTAATTAAGTGCTGAAGGGGATATCCGGGAGATTTTGCAGGATTTATGGCATTAATTTTTAATTTTTAATATGCAAGGAGTAAAGTATATTATATGGTATTTAAATAATTATTGAAAATTGACGCCCATTAATCAAGCATGAGGAGTCTGGAGAAATGAAACAGGGAAATGAATTTTACTGTAAGAGGGAAATCGGAAATCTGAAGTGGAAAAAGGTTCTGGTATTTTTAGTCGCCGGCTTGACAATGTGCATTGTACCATGTTTAGCCCTGGCCCAGGGGAATAATGTTTCCTTAACTGAAGACGATTGCCAGAAATGTCATGATAAGGCTGTGGAGGACATAGAGGCTAAGGGGGGGAAGCACAAAACAGAAGTTGTCTGTACTGACTGCCACCAGGGGCACCCTCCCGGAGACCGGGACATAATTCCTGAATGCAATAATTGTCATGCCGGCAAAAAACATTTTGAACTCGATGATTGTCTTCGCTGCCATTCGAATCCGCATGCCCCCTTGGATTTACAGATGGACGGTGGAATCACCGATCCCTGCCTCACTTGCCATACCAGCCAGCGTAAACAACTTGAGGAACACGAAAGCTATCACAGTCAACTCGATTGCTCGTCCTGCCACCACCAACATGGATTAATCCCTGAATGTATGCAATGTCATCATTCCCATTCTGAAGATATGGGACAGGAGGACTGTGGCAGGTGCCATCAGGCCCATAAACCTCTGATTGTCACCTATGAAGAAGATATCCCTTCCAATTATTGTGCCGCCTGTCATCAAAAAGCTTATGATCTTCTTAAGGCTAACTCGACCAAACACCAGGATCTGAATTGTGTGACCTGCCATCAGAGGGATCATAAGATGATTCCGGGGTGTCAGGACTGCCACAGTGAACCGCATCCGGAAAGTATGCTTTCCAGGTTCGACACCTGCGGGGAATGTCATGGTAACGCCCATGACCTTAACAGCGGCAGGAGAGCTGAGTAAGGTTAGTCCGGGAAGGCGTACAAAGGTCTTTTTAGGTAGTTTTGAACAGGCAAGATCGCAGGATGGATCAATCAGAAATCATACTCCAGCCAGCGATTCTGGTTAAATTATAGAGGCTAATGATAAGAAAGGGGGGGGGTATGAAAAGATGCATTACTATAACATCGATTTTTGCTTTCGCTATGTTGACTGTCCTGGCATCCTGTGTTGATAAAGGTTCCATGCAGCAAGAGGGTGGGGAGGAGACACCGCCCCCTGCTCAACAGGAAAAAGTAGAGGCCAGCGACAAAGAGGTTGAGGCCCGGGAAAACGCTGCCTCTCAGGACGACCCGTACGCTGTAACCCCCGAACCTCTTACAGTTGCAGAGTGCGGTCAGTGTCATCCCCAGGTTTTCAAACAGGTTAAAAATAACGGAGGTAAACATCGTTTTGAGTGTGTAAACTGTCATGAGCAGCTACATGCTTATAATCCGAATGAGGAAAACTGGAATGAGATTATGCCCAAATGCAGCAGCTGTCACACCTTACCCCATGGGGAACGGTTCAGCAACTGCCTGGAGTGTCACCAGAATCCTCATGCCCCTCTTGATATTATATCTATGTCCAGTATAAGCTCTGAATGTGAGAGCTGTCATCAGGGACCCCGGGAACAGTTGGATGAATATCCCTCCAGGCACGCGGATCTGGGATGCGGAACCTGTCATTACAGTCATGGCGAGATCCCCTCCTGTTTTGACTGCCATGAGCCTCATGTGCCGGATCAGGAACTGTCAGCCTGCAAAAGCTGTCATCCGGTTCATAAGCCTCTGGAGGTAGCGTATGATGACAGTGCTGAGTGGAATGATACCTGTTCAGACTGCCATGACCAGGTTTATACTACGTGGAGCGAGACTAAGAGTAAGCATGGGCAGGTAAACTGCGGACAATGCCATATCAGTCATGGTTCTATCCCGGACTGCCAGATGTGTCACGATTCACCGCATGATCCCAATATGTTGGAAAAGTTCCCGAACTGTCTGGAATGTCACATAGATCCTCATGATCCACCAGTGAAGGGTTAAGGAAAGGATAACAGGGAGAGTCCTGATTAAAGCTTTAAGACCCAGTTTTAAAACAATATTGCAGATAAACTGAGAGCACTTATCATATCGAAGTGCCAAGGAATGGGCCTGCTCGGAATGATGCTGTTGTCCTGCTGAAATAGTTCAGCACCTGGTCAATGACATTTATTTCGGGTGGGCCCTTTTTGTTTTATTGGTAGATTCCCCCCCGGTCTTTCTTGTATGTCCGGAACCGAACGCCGCCAAAAGAAAGAGAATTCGAGGCTTGATTTAACCTGATACGGCCTTGCTGTTTTCTGTCAAATAAGTTCCGGTCTTTTAGTTTCCAGTTGATTTGGTCAAACTGTCAGCTTCGACTTCCCAGATCTGAAAGGCTGGAAAACCAAGGGATATTGGTTTGAAGTATTTCTCAGGCTGCATTTGCCTGAGAAAGAGCTTGCCGAAGACGGAATCAGCCAGTTTTTCTTCATGAAGAATGCCCAGGCGGGTTCTCAGGTAGTAATCGAAATATAGATTGTAAGGTATTTTCTGGCCTCCGGTTTCATACTGTTTCACCCAAGGGGCCTTATCCGGGGCATGAACAGTCAGGGTGTCGAGATTTAATCTTTTTCTGGGGTTAAACTGGAGAACACCTGTAGTCGGATTAATCTGTATTCCTGAGCCGTAAATGATTTTTTTGTCGGTTTGTAGTCCCCGGTAATATTGGATTTGAGGGTGATGGCCGTCCTGTTTATCCATATCCCATGATCCCAGCCAGTACCACCAGTAAGCGGTCCTGACCAGACGCCAGTCCAGGAAGAGATAGGCTGGTCTGGGTTCCGGGGGATAGAAAAATTTAAGCCAGTCCTCAACAGATTTCCGGCCTTTTATGGGTTGCAGTTCCAGATCAGTCAGTATTTCTCTGGCTCTTTCCGGACCCTTACCAAGAATATTCTTGATCAGCTTGTAGCCCTTACGGGGATCATCTCCCACTGCTTTGTAAAAATCCCTAATCCCGATTCTTCCTTGATTGACATAGAACTGGATAAAGTTGGCTGATAGTCGAAGACTGGAAGTGGACATGGGAAAGCCGTTGTAGACACTACGTTCGGCGTTGTGTACTGAACCGTCATTAATCGTGGCCCGCCGGGACCAGTAAACCAGGGGATAACCATGATCCCACCAGGCCCAGATCACACTGTCTTCCGGAGTTTTTTCCCTGGCTTCGACCATACCATGAATAATTGGTGGTTTCTCTTTGGGCCAGTAGTCTTTGTTCATGTCTGTGCTGAAGGCTGGCCAGGCCATGATCAGGACCAGGGCCGGAGCTATTGCAGTGAGTGGTCGGAAGTGCCGGCGCCAGTCCCATAACTGGTAGATCAGAAAGCCCAGTCCCAGAGCGGAGACCGGGGCCAAAAAGATCAAGAAACGCTTGGCAAAGAAAAAAGAGAGAGCCCCCAGGGCCAGGGGGACCCCTAAAAAAAGGCTTTCTTTGTGCTTGCGCCAGCAGAGAAGAATGAAACCTATACCGGAGAGAAAGAGAACGGGCAGATTCCCGGTGGAGCGGGCCACGATCTCCTTGAGTGTGGGTTTACTCTGTTCTGAGATGGTGACCCCAATATTGGGGAAATCCCCCTTGACCTCTTTGGATATGTAGCTATATTTGCTTGAAATTTCTTTAGCTATCTTGACGGGCAGGTCAAATCCCTGCCAGAAGAGCAGGGCTACCAAGGCAGCGGCTATTATGCCGCCGAAGATTATGCCTTCTTTTTTTGGGGGACGGTAAAAAAAGATCAGCGCCACTAAAAAGGGCAAAAGGCAGGAGGCGATAACGACGGCCGGGGTCATATTCCACCACCAGTAGAAGAGGCAGAAGACCAATACACCTCCGGCAAAGTACCAATAGCGGCGTCTGGTTTCGTTGACCCCGAAATGAAGAGCGCACCAAGCTGCAGCCATGGCCCAGGTGGTATTCATGCAGTCCGTATCAAACCAGCCCAGGCTGGACCGGTAGACGTAGTAATGTGACAGGAGTCCCATCAGGGCGGCCGTCAAAGCCATGGCCGGTCCTCCATAATACCGGCCCAGACCGTAAAGCGGCAGAAAGAGAAGTATCCCCAGAAATACCGGCAGGACTGCGCCTATCCAGTTCAGGGAAAAGGGGGTTATTTTGGCCACGCCCGCGGCAATAACTGATAGAAGAGGGGGCGGGGAGGGACGTTCTACTCCTTCCGGGGTCGCCCTCTTTTCATCTATTTTGTCATAAGTGCCTTCCAGCAGATCCCGGCTTAAGCTGATGTAGTAGTAACCGTCAAAAGTGGTAAGAAGGGCCTCGTTCTGGTAAAGTGCCCTTTCAGGATGGGCCTTCCAGTCACTAAGGTCTTCCAGACGGACAAACAGGCCTATGGCTATGACTATGATGATCCCAAAGACTTCCAGCCAGCGGCGATAAGGATAGATTCTGTTGAAAAAGGAACCCGGTTCAGCAATTCTGGGAGATTCACCACCAGAGGAGGAAGATGCCGGGGAATCGAGAGGGGCTCTTTTTTTCTTGTCTTTTTTAGTCATTGTTTTAATTTCCGGTTCATTGACTTGAGTAAAGGCCAGATAGACGATTATAGAAGGTCTTAACTTGAGAACAGCTATCGTATCTTATTAGATTGAAAAAAAAAAGCAAAGGGAAAATAATGTCTGATAACAAGGAAATATCCGCAATTATGGAAGATGACCGGAAACATGTCTGGCATCCCTATACTTCTATCGAGGATCCTTTATCGGTTTATCCGGTGGAATCGGCCCAGGGGGTGCGAATAAAGCTTATAGACGGCAGGGAGTTGATTGACGGAATGTCCTCCTGGTGGGCGGTAATCCATGGCTACAATCATCCTGTTTTAAATCAGGCCCTCTTCCAGCAGTGTGAGCGGACAGCCCATGTCATGTTCGGTGGTTTGACCCACGAACCGGCGGTGCGGCTGGTGAGGCTTTTGGTTGATTTGGCCCCTCCCGGCCTGGAAAAGGTTTTTCTCTGTGATTCCGGCTCGGTAGCCGTGGAGGTGGCCATGAAAATGGCCATTCAGTACCACTACGCCAGAGGGTTTCCCGAGCGCAGCCGTTTTCTGACTATCCGTAACGGTTATCACGGCGACACCTTTCATGCCATGTCAGTGTGCGACCCGGTAAACGGCATGCATCACATATTTTCCGGTGTTCTGCCCCGCTACCACTTTGCCGAGGCCCCCGGCTCTTCCTTCCGGGGGGAATGGGACCCGGCTGATATCGAGTCCTTTCGGAATCTGCTCGAGCGCAATCATCAGGAACTGGCCGCTGTTATCCTGGAACCCATCGTCCAGGGAGCGGGAGGGATGCGTTTTTACCATCCCCAGTATCTTCGAGAGGTACGGAAGCTTTGTGACCGTTACGGAGTGCTGTTGATCTGTGACGAGATCGCCACCGGTTTCGGCAGGACAGGCACTCTTTTCGCCTCAGAGCATGCCGGAATAAGTCCTGATATAATGTGTCTGGGCAAGGCCCTGACCGGAGGTTATCTTACCCTGGCGGCAGTTCTGGCTACAACCGAGGTGGGTCAGGTCATATCCCGGGGTGAGCCGGGACTGTTCATGCACGGTCCCACCTTTATGGGCAATCCTTTGGCCTGCAAGGTGGCAGAAGCTTCTATCCGCCTCCTCCTGGATAGTGACTGGCAGGAGAAGGTGAAAAACATAGAAGAACAGCTTGCTGAAGAGCTTGCCCCCTGTCGGAATCTGGACTGTGTCCGCGATGTCCGTTCTCTCGGGGCCATAGGCGTGGTGGAGCTGGAGGAAGCCGTGGATATGGCAGTAATCCAGAAGCAGTTCGTGGACCGCGGGGTCTGGATCAGGCCTTTCGGCAGACTGGTTTACCTGATGCCGCCTTACTGTATCCGGAAAGATGAACTTCACACTCTCACTGATGCAGTTGTGGAGGTGATTGGCAATGAAAAAAAGTGAGATCTGATTATGTTTTATTCAGTGAAAGACTGGACTTGATAGGTCTGGACTTCCGGTTTGCCGGTTTTCCAGTACCCCGGATCCAGACCTGCTTTAAGACAGAGGTTATTCAGAAAGTCCTCCGGATCAGGTAGCTTTTCCCAGACCTGGGGCAGGAAGGTGGAACTGGCCATGCCTGAACGGATTATGACCCCATCCACCTCGGGACGAAGTTTTCTCGGGATTTCGTGGCCATCTTGATAATCAAGTTGTCTGGGTTCGGTCAGTATGCTCACCTCAATTTTAATCTCGTCAAATTCTTCGGCCTGGAGAGGAGGGAAACGCGGATCGTTGAAAGCGGCCTGAACCGCATTCTGTCTGACACCATCGGCGATACTTGTAACCGGCGTGATATTACCTATGCAGCCTCTGAGATTTTCGTCTTTGGTCAGAGTTACGAAGGTGCCTCTTTTCTGTTGCAGAGCAGAGTCTTGCAGCCAGTTTTCAACCATTTTTTTCTCAGCTTGAGGCAGATTACGGCCGATATTTTCAGCAATTGTCTGCCGGGCCAAGGCCAGCAGTACTTTTCCCTGGTTTTTTGTTAACTCTCCGTTATCTTCTCTCATGCATTTCCTCCTTTTTTAAATCACCTGGTTCATAAAAAGCTATAGCGGCATATCCTTCTGCCCTGCCCTGGTCTCCGCCATTGTCGCCGCTGTTGGAATAATGGAGGAGTCGGGGCTGCCAGTTCAGTTTGTGGGCCATGTTAATAAGCAGCTTTAAGGGGTAGATACCGCAGGCCTGGTCCAGACCAAGTTCGAGTTTGTCACCCTCAAGACCCAGAATGTGGTCTATAGTATTTTTGTCTTTTTTAACAGCTGACTTGTAATTCAGATAACGGGATAGATTGGCACTGACCACAATCAATGTCTCGGGATCTATAAAATCGGTTAAGACCCCGCTCATCTGGGACATGTCTCCCGGGCCCAAAATAATCGGTACTACCTGAAAAGAGCCCAGGTAGTGTTGGAGGAAAGGCAGTACCGTCTCCAGGGAGTGCTCTTGTTGATCCTGGCTGGTACGGGCTTTGCGGAAAAGAGAGGAGCGGGATACCAGATTGTAAGCGTCCTGATGTATGGGGACATCTCCTAATGGTGTTTGATAAGCCCGGTTCTGGCGGACCTCCCCGTAGACGACCTCGAAATTGTGATCAGGGCCGATCAGGATGATTTTCTTATACTTATCGCGGTCCAGGACAAGAGAGGCATGGGCGGCAGTCAGACCGGAATACTTGTAATCGGCATGGGGCATGATCAGGGCCTTGAGCTCGCTTTTTCCCGGGAGAGGGGAGTCAGGGGTGCCGACTCTGTCAGTCAGCTTTTCTATGGTCGTGGTTAATTCATCAGGATCAGCCGGGTTGAACTGGTCTGCCCGGTTCGGTTTTCTGATTTGTCTACTGTTTTCCGATTTGACCTGTACGGAAAAAGACATCAGGATACCGATCATAAGAAAGATCAGCAGGGTATGTTTTTTAATATCTGTGATACCTTGTCCCATGTTTAACTTGACAGGCTTTTGCCGATTATTTTATTATTTTTTCTCAATTCAGTTTATTATGAACTGATTATAAGATATTATATTCCGCCGGATCAACAGTTATAATTATAGGGAATCGGTTGATATAATTGCAATCGTATAGATTCAAGTTGCCTTTTTTGATAAAATCTTTTGGAAGTCGCGGAAGTCGCGCTGGAAATCTTAACGACAGCCTAACAAACAATCCACCTTGAATCTTGCCATACATCTATACTTTCATACTCTTATTCGGATTCTGGCTGCTGTTGTCCGGCAGGTTTGATCTGTTCCATATCAGCCTCGGTCTGATATCAAGCCTGCTGGTTTCCCTGATGTCTGCTGATCTTCTTTTTCAATGGGACAGAAAGGGAGGCCGGCTGGCAGAAGCCGGACGCTTCTTCCTTTATATTCCCTGGATTCTCAAGGAAATACTCCTGTCATCCCTCCATGTTGCCTATCTGGCTCTGCACCCTGATATGAAAAGTCTTCTAAACCCCGGAGTAATAATTTTCAAGACCAGGCTCAGGAAAAACATTTCCAGGGCTGTGCTGGCAAATTCCATTACCCTGACTCCCGGGACCATAACTATCAGGGTGGTTGACGATGTCTTTTATGTTCATGCCCTGACTTCCATGTTTGCCGCCGGACTACCGGGAGAAATGGAAAAAAGGATTGCCGGTGTATTTGAGGAGGAAGACTGATGATAGATTTCTTTATGATTACGGCTATCCTTCTCTGCCTTCTCCTGTTTTTGGTGCTCTACAGAACCATAATGGGACCGACCATTATCGACAGGATTATGGGAGCAAACGTGATCGGGACTAAAACCACCATTCTTTTGATCATAATAGGAATTATTTACGGCAGGGTTGAGATGTTTGTGGATATTTCTTTAGCCTATGCCATGCTGAATTTCATCGTGACTATTGCCGTATCCCGTTACTTTATGCACCATAAAAACGTCTCTGCCGCAGGATTCGGGTTGCTCCACAAAAATAGGGATTGATGTGCCTGTAAATATTACTGTTATTATCCTTATCAGCCTGGGCCTTTTTTTCTTTCTGACTACAACCATCGGTCTCCTGCGTTTTCCCGATTTCTATACCAGAATGCATGCCGCGGGCAAGGGTGATACCATATCATCGCTTATTTTTCTGCTGGGGCTGGCTGTCTACAATTTCCATCATTTTTCCGCATCTTCAATCCTGGTTAGTGTCAAGATTATGATGATTTTCGTCTTTATTTTTATGGCCAGTCCCACCGCCGTACATGCCATTATTGACGCCGGCTATGAATCCGAAATAAAACCCTGGGAAAATGAAGAGGATGTGGACCAGTAATGATCTGGCAGCTTGATCTCCTTATTCTCCTTTTAATGGTTATCTGCTCCTATTTTGCCCTCCAGGTCAAGGACCTCCTGGGAGCAGCCGTGCTGTTCGGAGTCTATAGCTTCCTGATGTGTCTGCTCTGGACCGAGATGGGGGCGGTAGATGTTGCTTTTACAGAGGCGGCTGTGGGGGCCGGGATCAGCACGGTTCTTTTTATTGCCGCGGTGCATCGTTCCAGCCGCCGGGTCAAGTCAAGAAGGTCCGGAGTACTGCTGACCAAAGCCCTTGGTCTGGCTGTCGCCGGGCTGTTGGGTGCTGTTCTTTTTTATGCTTCCGGAGATTTTCCCGACTGGGCCGATCCTGGTTCCCCGGCCAGCAGTCACCTTTCTCCCTATTTCATTACCCGGGCCCTGACTGATACCTCTGTCCCTAACTTGGTTACTGCGGTTCTCGCCGACTACAGGAGTTATGATACCCTTTTTGAGACTGTGGTCCTTTTTACAGCCGGAATGGCGGTATTAATGATTATCGGCGGGAAAAGCCGGGATGGCGGTATTCCGGCGGATCAAGAGGTAAGAATAGGGTATGAGGATACAATCATCAGGGTTGTTACCCGGATAATTGTCCCCTTTATTCAGATTTTTGCCCTGTATGTCGTGGCCCACGGCCATCACAGCCCCGGTGGGGGCTTTCAGGGAGGGGTGCTTTTAGGTTCCACCTATGTCCTGCTGGCTATCAGCTATGATATGAGAATGGTTATGGACCGAATTTCCGAGAAAAGAAATCTCCTTTTGGCCAATGCCGGTTTGGTCATTTATGTCGGTATTGGGACCCTGTGTCTGGCTCTGGGCGCCAATTTTCTTGATTATTCCATTATCCATAAGCTGTTCCCGAATACTGATCCTGCGATGGTTCGTTCTCATGCCATACTTGGAGTGGAGATCGGGGTGGCGATTACAGTAATGGCTATTATCATTGCTATCTACAATAACCTGGTCTCAGGCGGCACTTACCGGAAAGGTCTGTAAGTCTTAAAGGCCGAAAACTAAAAGGCAGGAGGAAACCGGAAGGTTGAGTTTTTAATTATGGAATTTCTGATCGATAACTATAACTATTGGATCTATATCATTCTCATGATGATAGGTCTCTATGCCATGCTGACCAAGAATAATCTTATCAAGAAGATAATGGGCATGAGCATATTCCAGACCGCCGTTATTGTTTTTTATGTGTCAATCGGGGCCAAGAAAGACGCTACCATACCCATTATTGAACATGCCCATGACCATACGGAGGCAATCTCCGCCCTGCATTATGCCAACCCTCTGCCCCATGTTTTAATGCTTACCGCTATTGTGGTTTCAGTAGGAACCCTTGGGGTGGCCCTGGCTATAGCCCAGAAGATCTACAACAGGTACAATACCCTGGAAGAAGACGAAATTCTGGAACAGGTCAAATGATAAGTGAAAGTCAGATTCCGGTTATTATTATTGTAGCCCCCCTGCTCGGCGTCTTGCTGGTTAACGTCTTTGGTCTGTTCAGCAAAAAAAGCGGTATCTGCCTCCTCCTGACAGCTGTTGTCCTGTTAATTGCTTCCGCTGCCTCCCTGAAAACGCTTTTCCAGGTTATGGAAAACGGGGTGATCGGTTACCGGATGGGGGGCTGGCCGCCGCCATTCGGTATTGAGTATGTTATTGACCACCTCAATGCCCTGGTACTTGTGGTTGTTAACGCCGTAAGCCTGATTGCCGTTATTTTTTCCGGCAGAAGCGTGAAGGAGGAAATACCCTCTTACAAGATACCGCTTTTTTATTCCATACTTATCCTACTGGTGACCGGGCTTTCCGGAATAACCATAACCGGCGATGCCTTCAACCTGTACGTTCTTCTGGAGATCTCGGCGCTTACCGGATACGCCCTGATCGCGGTCGGCAGAGACCATGCCCTGATGGCAAGTTTCAATTACCTTCTGCTGGGGACGATCGGTGCCAGTCTCTATCTTCTGGGAACCGGCCATCTCTATATTATGACCGGTTCCCTGAATATGGGAGACCTGAGTGTCATTCTGACCGATCTTTACGGTTCCAGGGCGATTCTAATAGCATTACTCCTGATACTGGTGGGAACCTGGATCAAAATGGCCTTTTTCCCACTCCATACCTGGTTGCCGAACAGTTATACTTATGCCCCTACAGCCACTTCCTGTATCGCGGCCCCCCTGGTTACCAAGGTTAGCGTCTATATCATGCTCCGGGCCATGTTCTCTATTTTTACCCCGAACTATGTTTATGACTATCTCGATTTATCCGGCCTGATTGTCTGGTTGGCAGTGGTTGCCATCGTTATGGGTTCACTGTTGGCTCTGGCTCAGAAGGATCTCAAGAGGATGCTGTCCTATGTGCTTGTGGCGGAAGTAGGATATATGGTGGGTGGGGCCTGGCTGGCCAACAGCCTGGGGCTGACCGGAACCATTCTCCACATAGTAAATGACGCCCTTATGACTCTCTGCCTGTTCATGGCCGCCGGAACTATCAATTACAGGACCGGGGACCTTTCTTTTTCTAGTATGGGCGGTTTGTATAAAAAAATGCCTTTTACCATGACCGCCTTCACTATCGGGGCCCTGTCCATGATCGGAGTCCCTCCGACAGCCGGGTTCTTCAGCAAGTGGTACCTGATCCTGGGGGCAGTTGAGGCCGGGCGCTGGGAATACATGGGGGCCCTGCTCTTTTCCAGTCTGGTTAATGTGGTTCTGTTTTTTCGAATTTTTGAGATCGCTTATTTTGACGGGGCATCGGAAGAAAGGGGAGAGAACAGGAAAAGCAGGATTGCCGAGGCCCCTTTGTCCATGGTGGCCCCCCTGTGGATAGTGGCTGTCAGTCTCATTGTGATAGGTATTTATACGGGAGACCTTGTCTCTAATGTTATTCAGTATGCCGTACCCATCGGTTAGCGTATGCCCGGCAACTGAGAGAGATTTATGACTATTATTTCCCTGAAACCCTTATTAGCCGTCCTTGTTTCCCTGGTAGCTGTTCTGCCCATTGTCCTTTCCGGCAAAC
>JBKHJR010000007.1:0-56595 GCA_046537975.1 Desulfurivibrionaceae bacterium | reverse complement strand
GGCGAAGGCTGCCAAGGAGCCTGAGGAGCAGATCATACTCGTTCCCGAACTGTTCTTCCAGATCTTCCCTTAATTTTTTAGCCAAAGCCGGACTTCTGCCCGAAGTGGAAATGGAAACAGCCAGGTCACCCCGGCGCACGGTAGCCGGCAGGATAAAATTACACCACTGAGGGGCATCGGCCACATTGAGCAGAACCCCGACGTCCTCTGCTTCGGCATAAACAGCACTCTGGACGGCCGGGTCATCGGTGGCGGCAATAACCAGAAAAGCCCGAACAAGATCTCCTTTTTTATAAAAGCGCTGCTGCCAATTGATCTGCCCTGCATCGGCAAGAACCGCCAATTCGCTGTCCAGTTCAGGGCTTATGACAGACACTTCGGCACCACAGGCCAGCAGCTGCTTCGCCTTTCTGGCGGCTACCCTGCCTCCTCCGATTACCAGACAGGGACGGTTGTTCAAATCAAGACAAACAGGAAAATAGCTCACTGCTGCTGTACCTTTTTCTCAACTCTGATCTGGCCCTGCAGCTCTTCGGCAAACCTGTCGGCATCCGTCTGCTCACCGACAATATCGCCGTAATGCATGGGAATCGCCACTTTGGGTTTAATATCAAGGGCAGCCTGAACCGCTTCCTCAGCGGTCATCACAAAGGTACCGGATACAGGAAGAAGGGCTATATCAACCTTGAGATCCTTCATCTCCGGAATGTGATCGGTGTCCCCGGCATGATAAATCCGGCAGCCCCCGACAGTGACAATGAAGCCCAGCCACTCATTAGCCTGGGGGTGGAAGGTCTTGCCGATATTATAAGAGGGGGTCGCTTCAATGGTTATGCCTTTGACTGTTGTCTGTTCTCCGGGTTTCAGGACTACAACTTCTCCCTGGAGTTTCTGGGCAGCCCCGGGTTCAGTAACTATAACTGTATCTTCCTTTTTTATTCCGGCTATGTCTTCAACTGAACAATGGTCAAAATGCTCGTGAGTGACCAGGATTATATCGCCGGCTGGGCCAGGGGGGGAAAGTTTAAAAGGGTCAAAATAGATAATCTGCCCTCCATAACTGATCCGAAAGGCATCATGTCCCAACCATTCAATACTGTCAAGAATTTTATCCACATCCATAAGCTCCCCCTTTCTTCACCGTTTCTTCATTAAACAAAAAAATCTTTGCCATGCAGGAATCCGGTTTTCAGCTCAGGTTATTTCCAAAAAAAGAAATACAGGTTCGAGCCTTTGACTAAAGCCCCTCCCTCTATTTGACATCACCTGACTTCAAGTTGTAGGATATTGTCAAGTGCATAATCCATTATCATCCACTTGAGCAATTCGCAACAATCACTGGTCCAGCCAGGCCCGAAATTCCGGTCAACCGGCGTGAATAATCGTACAATCAAATGGTCAAGACAGTTCCGGACCTGAAATAATTCCTTCAACAGCAGGACAGATTACAGCTATGCATAAGAATACCATCTCAGTATCATCCAGAGAACACATGGAATTGATCGATATTACGGCCCAGGTAAACAGAGAAACCAGTAACTTCTCGCCGGACGAGGGGGTCTGCTATCTCTATACCCCACACACGACTGCCGGCCTGACCATTAATGAAGGGGCCGATCCTGCGGTCCGTACCGACATCATAACCGCCCTAAAAACGATCATCCCTTTTGACCTCCAATTCCAGCATCTGGAAGGTAACTCCCCCGCCCATCTTCTATCTTCGATCTTCGGCTGCACTGCCACGGTGTTCATTGAAAACGGAAATCTCAAACTTGGCAGCTGGCAAAAAATATTTTTCTGTGAATTTGACGGCCCGCGGACCAGAAAAATTCATCTCCGCATGTTCTAAAAGACTGCCCGGCGGCAGATCAACCGGCATTCAAGCCTGAGGATTTCCCTGGTTCATCCACCATCATCTGCTTCTCGTCCCCCTTCCTGCCAGTATCGTGTCTCCGACTAATATCTTTCCTGGTCATCCATTCCCATACCCTCGGGCGATTGTCCGGAGTTATTTTGTTCTTGAATTTTTTTTTAAAAGGACCATTATTTACATTTGATTGAATCTCATATATAAACAAAAGCTTTTAAATTTACCCTTACAGGTTAACACCGAGGAAGACAACCAGCGGAAGGCAGGCAAAATATCTTCATCAAGTTTTCAGGTTACAGAGATCCGTATGAGACAAAAAAAAATAAGCCAGAAGGCAAGCAGGCTTGCAGTATCAGATATAGCCCTGGGTTTTGACAGGGAAAGAGACGAACTTTCCCTGGCCGCCTTTTTGTTGCGCTTTACCTCTCCCACTGTCCTTGATACCATCATCCCCAGATTAAAAGATGAAGAAATAAATGCAACACTTGACTTCCTCACCGGCCTTATTAGGAGACACCTTGAAGAAGAGGAGTATCACAGCTTATTCCTTGACGAATAAATTTCACGTCCGGAAAAACAACAGATACTGCTATTTGTCCTTGCCTGGCTGCAGTTAGCTCTTAGCTGATTATTAAAAATGACGATTTGGCGCTATCTGTTAACCGCTGCCAGCTGAAAATCATAACCAATCACCTGAAAATCAATCTTAACACAATATTTGTCAATGCGCCAACAAGTGATCCATGATCTCCGTGACTTTCTCAACTTGTTAAAAAAGCAGGGTGATCTCCTGGAAATAGATACCCCGGTTGATCCTTATCTTGAAATCGCCGAAATTCACCGCAGGGTGATCGCCAGGTCAGGACCCGCCCTTCTTTTTCGAAATGTCAAGGGCAGTACATTCCCCGTAGCCACCAACCTTTTCGGCTCCCAGCGCCGTCTGGAAATCGCCTTCGGCAGCAGACCTCAGCGCTTTGTCGCTGACATGGTCAGAATCGTGGAAAACGGGCTCCCCTCCCTGCGCAAATCCCTGCCTTCCGCAGCCGGACTTGCCGTCCAGGCCCTGAAACTGGGTAGAAAAACAGGGAAAAAGGGGCCGATCCTTGACCACAGGATCGAGCCCCCCCGTCTAAACGACTTGCCCCTATTAACCTCCTGGAAAAGCGACGGCGGCCCTTTTGTGACCCTGCCTCTGGTCTATACCGAACATCCGGATGGCAAAGGTCACAATCTGGGGATGTATCGCATCCAGCGCTATGACAACGCCACCACTGGTGTTCATTGGCAAATCCATAAGGGAGGGGGTTTTCATTACCACGAAGCGGAAAAGCGCAATGAAAACCTGCCCATGACTTTGTTCATAGGTGGCCCCCCGGCCCTGATCCTGGCAGCCATTGCCCCCCTGCCGGAAAATGTCCCTGAACTCATGCTTGCCTCCCTTCTCCTGGGGCGGAAACTGCCCATGGTCAAGGACCCGGCCGGCGGTCACGACCTGGTCGCCCATTGTGAATTTGCCGCCAAGGGACGAGTCCCACCCGGGATAAAGAAACCGGAGGGGCCGTTTGGCGATCACTACGGCTATAACTCCCTGACCCATGATTACCCTGTCTTTCAGGTGGACCGGCTGTATCATCGCCGCAATGCCATATATCCCGCTACCGTGGTAGGACGTCCCAAACAGGAGGACTTCTATATCGGCGACTTCCTCCAGGATCTTCTGTCACCGATATTTCCCCTGGTCATGAGCGGAGTACGTCAACTGAAAACATACGGAGAGGCGGGCTTCCACTGTCTGGCTGCGGCAAGGGTCACTGACCGTTATCCCAGAGAGGCCTTTGCTTCCGGGCTCAGGATTCTGGGTGAGGGACAACTGTCTCTGACCAAATTCCTGCTGGTCACGGACGGCAGCATCGATGTCAGCGATTTCCGGAAGTTGTGGGTCCATATTCTGGAAAGGGTGAACTGGCAGCAGGATCTTTACGTTTTTGCCAATGTCTCCCAGGACAGCCTTGACTACACCGGCCCTTCGGTAAACAGAGGCTCGAAAGCCCTCTTGATGGGGCTGGGCCCTGAGCCCCGCAACCGTCTACCTACTGATTTCTCCGGCTCTTTGCCCCGGGGTTGCAGCCATCCCCGGGCCTTCCTGCCCGGGACCCTGGTAGTTCAAGGCAGTAGTTACGGCAGCGACAGTAGCTTGGCAGAGAGAATAACTGGCAGTCAAGACTTGGCCGACTGGCAGATTGTTTTTCTGGTGGACAGTACCGCCGAGGCCACAGCCGGCCTTCAGGACTTTATCTGGACCATGTTTACCCGCTTTGAGCCGGCTGCGGATATATACAGCGCCAGACAAACAAACAGACGTTTCCATGTAGGCCTGACCCCCCCTGTGGTAATAGACTGCCGTCTAAAACCATGGTATCCCGAGGTCCTTGAAGTAGACCCCGATACCAGTAAACTGGTTGATGATAAAATTGAATCCATCCTCCCGGAAAATCTGCGCTGAGAGTAATTGTATTTTTTTTATGAATTTTTGCGATCTCCCGATATATTTAGTACAGTAGAATTAATGACAAGTAACCATAGGTCTACAATCAGGGACTCAATAATTAGTGGAATTAGACAGGCTATAAACAATGAAGATAGAACAACTCATCAACCAGGCCATTACCTCCCAGCAGAACGGACAGAACAGAGACCAGAAATCTGTTTCAGGTTCTGATTTTCAAGCTATCCTCAAAAATCAGCTGCAAGAAGCCTCGGCCAGTACAGCTACCGAATCCAGCCAGGAAGTAAATGAGGCGCCTTTCAATCCAGAACTCCGCCTCCAATCCCTGTCCACCAGTGAAGCGGCAGTCGACACTCTGGACAGCTATAAAGACGCCCTGTCCAACCTGCATCTCAAAGGATCTCAGCTTGAGGGCTACATAGAGGATCTGGAACAAAAGACTCTGGCCCTGCACACCCTTAAGGAGGATCTGCCTTCAGGCGACCCTCTGGAAAAGCTGGTGGACCAGGTAGCAGCGCTCAGCTACGTAGAGGCAGCTAAATACAGAAGAGGTGATTACCTATAAGAGGCCCTGCCCCTTCCTCAAGTTATGCCGCGTCTGCAGAAAATCATCGCCCGGTCTGGATTTACCTCAAGACGAAAAGCAGAACAACTTATTAAAGAAGGCAGGGTAAGCGTTGACGGAGAGGTAGTCAGCGAGCTGGGGGCCAAGGCTGATCCTGAGCAACAGACAATCAGCATCAATGGCCGCCCCCTTGTCAATAAACCTGAAAAGATATACCTCCTGCTCAACAAACCCCGCGGTTATGTGACCACCGTAAAAGACCCCCAGGGCAGGCCCACTGTTATCTCACTGCTCAAAGGAATCAACCAGCGGGTTTTCCCGGTCGGCAGACTTGATATTGACACCAGCGGCGCCCTCCTTCTGACCAATGACGGTGACCTCGCCAACAGAATCATCCACCCCCGCTACAATATAAAAAAAACCTATATAGCCAGAGTCTCCGGTTTTCCCTCAAAACCAGACTTAAAAAGATTGACCGAAGGAATTGAGATTGAGGGTCGCCAAACAGCACCGGCCCGGATCAAGACAATCAAATCATCCCGCCATTCCTCAGTACTTAAAATTTCCATTCATGAAGGACGGAAACGCCAGATCCGTAAAATGTTTGCAGCAATCGGCCATCCTGTCCTGGAACTGACCAGAATCGCTTACGGAAATCTGAAACTCGGCGAACTCCCCAGCGGCAAATACCGCGTCCTTCATGAGGAAGAATTGATTAAAATTTTCCAGGGAAACCCTGCCTGAATCAGGCCACAACCCCCGAAAAATAATAAAATAAAAAAATCTTTACATTCCAGGTTGTTATCTGTATAAAATATAACTATACAATAATCTGCCAGCAGCACGGGGCTCAGGGCCATGTTTATACAGGTAAAATTTAAGTCTCCGGGACATGGCCGCAACAAAAACGGCAGAAGACGAAAGATATAAATTGTCCATAATTACAACAAGTTATCAAGACAACCCATTTAATTGAAGCAAGATAAACCTATTCCAATATTAAAAATTGGGGGGAGTTATGAACAAGTCGCAACTGATTGAAAGGATGGCCCAGGAATCCAAATTGTCTTACAAGGAAGCAAGTTCGATTCTGGATACAGTCCTCAACACCATGACCGAGGCCCTGGCCAAGGGAGAAGGCATAGAAATCCGGGGCTTCGGCAGCTTTACAGTGAAAGAGTATGATGCCTATAAGGGACGCAATCCCAAAACAGGAGAGGTTATAGACGTAGCCCCCAAGAAGCTGCCCTTTTTCAAGGTGGGAAAAGAACTACGGGATAGCCTGAACAAATCAAGGTAACTGTAAGCCTACTGTCCGGAAAAGGACCATAAAACTTACAACCGGCGGTAAAGCTGTTTACCCTTTATCAACAAGCGAACCCACCAGATCATAAGGATGGGCCTCAGTAATCGCGACATCTATGATGTCTCCGGCATTACAGCGTCCTTCATTTATGTAGACCACGCCGTCAATGTCCGGAGCCTGAAAGCTGGTCCTGGCCTCCAGCAGGAGATCGGTCTCAGAACTCACCCCCTCCACCAGAACCGGCAACACCTGACCTACTCTTGCACGGTTCTTTTGCAGAGAAATTTCAGCCTGTATCTCCATAAGGTAATCATACCGGCTTTTCTTGACCTCTTCCGAAAGATGGTGAGGTAGCTTGCCGGCGGCACATCCCTCTTCATTGGAAAAAGTGAAGACCCCTACGTTGTCCAGCCTGCATTCCCTCATAAAACGGGCAATAAATTCCAGATCGTGTTCGGTTTCTCCGGGAAAACCTACCATAAAGGTCGTCCTTATTCCGGCTTCAGGGAGATAACTGCGGATACGGTCGATCAGCTCATAAGCACCGTCCCTGGTCGTTCTACCCATCTTTTTCAAAATCGGATCGCTGACATGCTGGAGAGGGATGTCGAAATAAGGCAGCAGTCTTTCATCAGCCGCCATCAGTTCAAGCAGTTCCTCGCCGATCTTGTCAGGATAGAGATAAAGGAGCCTTAACCAATCCACCCCGGTGGAATCCAGAATCCTGCGCAAAAGAAAAGTCAGACCCTCTCCCCTGCCGGCCGCATAAGAAGTAATATCCTGACCGACCAAGGTTATTTCCCGTACCCCACTGTCAACCAGCCTTCCGGCTTCAACAACCAGATCCTCGACTCCTCGGCTCCGCATCCTGCCGCGCAGGGAGGGGATAAGGCAATAAGTGCACTTATTGGAACAACCCTCCATGATCTTGAGATACGCCCGATGAATGGGAGTCGAAAGATGTCTAGGCCAACTGTTTTCCATAATGGAAACAGGATCAAGCAGAACCATCTTTGCATCTGTTTCGGCTCTTTCCCGGACAGCCTGATCCAGGTATTCGGCAATCCTGCTGAATCCCTCAGTGCCGATAAAAAGATCAACCTCAGGTAATTCGGGGAGCAGTTCAAGACCGTAGCGTTGAACGAGACAGCCGGTCACAACAATTGTCTTGGAGGGATCTTCTTCTTTAAGGCGACAGCAGGAAAGGACCTCTTCGACCCCCTCTTCAACCGCAGACCTTATAAATCCGCAGGTATTCACAATCAGGATATCGGCCTGTTCCGGCTCGTCACAGGGGTAACAACCGGACCTGTACAGGAAACCAAGAATTACCTCGCTGTCTACCAGATTCTTGGGGCAGCCCAGACTGGTTATATGGATAGCCTTATTTTTGATCATTCTTTTGATATGATTTGCAGATTTTCAGGTTGACGAATAGGTGGAATAGATCCCCGCCGAAGGATATTTAACCTAAAAGAACCAGGAAAAGTTCATGAAACATCTGATAAATAGCCAGAAAAGCGGAAATTCCAATCGCCCATTTGACCAGTCTCCCTATTCCGGGCGGGTTCTCAAAAAATTTTTCCAGCAGCCCTGTCTTCTTAGCCAGGGCAATAAAAATAAAAACCAGGGCAAAACCGTAAACAAAATAGGCCACCACATGCCTTAGGGTTATCAAGGCGGCCCCCGGGAATTCGCCCGCCCTAAGAGAAAAGACAACAGTCAAAAAGGCCAGACCCAGACATTGGAAAATGTCTTTCTTGGTCCAAAAAGATTTTTTTTCCGGTTTTTCTTCCATCAGATAAAACTCAACATAACTTTCCTGATTTATCTTATTATCTCTAAATCAAACAATTTCTTATGGTCTATCCATAAGAAAAGATTGATAATATCCCTGCTTAAAAGGCAGTAATGTCAGGCTCCGGATCAGGGAATAGACAGTTGGGGCCTCGTCTCCTGAACGAAATGTTCGATCCTGGAGAGCCCCATAAGAGAATAATATTACCAGACAATATAAGGGCCTACAAGAAGCAAAATGCCGGTGGAACAGAATCCTCCCTGTTAACAAGGGACTTCCGCATCCGGTCATATTTCCTTAAAACGACAATATAATATAACAGCCGGGTAGGATAAGAAGAACTGGAAATCAAACAGATATGGAGAAAATTCCCGCCTTGATTATTTCTTGCAGCCGAGATTACTGTTTGGGTCAGGGGAAAAGGATATATTTAATTATTACATACTTGAACAATCAATATATTAAATAAGCCGGAAAAGCCAAAGCTGATATTTTCAGATTGACATGGTCCGGCCGTTATGATAAGGAATTTTTTATCTTTATAAATCACAGTGATTAATATTTCTGTTTCCATATTGAGAATTTTATGCTATGAAGGATGTCAGTGAATGAAGCATCGTTCATAATTATACAGTTGGGAAAATGCTCATTTAGAAGGACAAAAATCAACGGTGCCACATTGGCAAAGTCGGGGAGAGGAGTGATTTATCATGGAACATCCTTTACTATTTATAAGTATAATACTTGATACTATCGGGCTTCCTGCCCAGGGTGGGGAAAGCTTACTGGCCCAAGCCCTTGCCCCTCACATGCAGTATAGTTATCTGGCCATAGCCCTGACCCTGATCCTGGGCAAGATGGGGACATCCAGACAAGACATGGTTCCAACCGGCCTGCAGAATATAATGGAGATATTTGTCGGAGGGTTGGAAGATTTCATAACTCAACAGGTCGGTGATAGAGAAAAAGCCATTATGCTATTTCCCATGATAGCAACATTTGGCTATCTAATTCTCATTTCCAACTTTCTGGGGCTGATTCCGGGATTCACCTCGCCAACCGCCAATATTAACATTACTCTGGGCTATACAGCCATTGCAATTGTGGCTTATCATGCCCTTGGTATTCGTTATCACGGTTTAAAATATATCAAGCATTTTATGGGACCCATTAAAATAATGGCCCCTTTTTTCCTGGTTGTTGAGACCTTCAGTCATTTGGGCAGAATCCTTTCTCTTTCCATTCGACTCTTTGGCAATATGATGTCCAAAGAGCTGCTCCTCTTTATCATCTTCACTCTGGCCGGACAGTACTTGGCACCTCTACCAATCATGGTGCTGGGAGTACTGGTCTGTATCATCCAGGCCTTCATATTTGTCGTATTGCCGGTATCATACTGTGCCGAAGCAATGCATGAACCACATTAAATACGAACCACGCCTTATAACACAGGCTTTAGGATTAAACCCCTATATATTAAAACGGGAATGACGTAATTGAAATCTATAACAATTACGGCAACGATTTAACAAAATAAATAATCAGGAGGACACGTAATGCGGACAGAAAAGAAGTTAACAGTAATTTCCACCTTGACCACTTTTCTGGTACTTGGCTTGACCGCTCTGGCCATGGCTGCTGAAGGAGGAGACGCCTCAGGTGGCAGCCTGCTTGGAGCTGCTACCTTTATCGGGGCTGGTCTGGTTGTTGGACTTGCAGGCGGTGGTTGTGGTATCGGCATGGGTATGCTGGGCCGGGGCCTCATGGAAGGAAGTGCCCGGAATCCGGAGATGAGCGGGAAATTAACTGTTTCTATGCTGATTGTCTTCGCACTTATCGAGACTTTCACCATTTATGCCTTGGTTATAGGCCTTATTCTTCTCTATGCCAACCCCCTGCTTTAAGATAAAAGCGTTGGCAAGATAATACGTTTTAAGCAAGTACCCAAAAAAGGCAGTGCTCATTATCCGGCACTGTCTTTTTTTATTTAGATTTACTTTTATGGACCCGAAAAACAAAAATGCCTTAAAAGACGGTCTTAAAACCCTCTCTATGGCAGCCAACATGGCAACAGCCATGGTTGGCTCCACATTCGCAGGGGTCTGGTTCGGCTACTTCCTTGATAACAGAGTGTTTAACGAGCGGACACACCCCTGGTTAACCATTATTTTTCTATTTTTGGGGATCGCCGGCGGGATCAAGGGAGTTTTCACTCTGGCTCAACGAATTAAGCTGGAGAATCAATCTCCTCCCGAAAAAGACGATGAAAAGTAGTCCCCTCATTTCAGGCTAAAAGCTCGTCCTTTCTTAATCCCTCAACCAGGCTTTCTATTAAGGACTTACTGGTTTTCTTGAAGACCTTCCCCTTAAACGATGCCTCGCTGGCCCCTCCCCTTATCTCATCCGAGACAATCAGCACTACTGCCAGATCCACCCCTCTGAAAGCAGCAAGCCTGGCAAGGGCGGTAAATTCCATATCTACCGCGACTATCCCTTGGGTACTATAACGCCTGGCCTGGGTCCAGGATTCACGGTAAAGGGCGTCAGTGGTCCAAACCGGACCATGATGAACAGGGAAGCCCTCTCTGGATAACAGGTCCGCGACCTTTTTCTTGAAGGGCCCGGGCAATCGGCTGATACGGCCGCCCAGATAATGACTGGAGACCCCTTCTTCGCTCAAGCCCCAGGAAGGAAGGACGAGTTCGGTTGCCCGTACATTGTCCATCAAAGAGCCGCACCATCCTACAGCTATGAACCTGGAAATACCTCTGGCAATCAGCTTTTCCATGCTCATTACCGCCATTGGCGCACCTATTGCGGGTCCTGCCCAGTAAAAGGGGCCGGAACTATCGTTTATCCTGTATAAATTACTGTTGAAAAGGAACTGGGAAGTGCAGTGATCAGGCGGGAAAGCTCTTTTCAAGATCCCGGCCTCGTATGGTGTAAGGCAGAACAGACAGGGACCGCTGAGCTTTTCTTCTTTGGAAAGAAGGCTCGGCTCTATGATAATATCAGTCATCGGGAAAGTGGGCTGCCTGGCTCGGCATAATCAAGCCTCAGCCGGCAGCTCACGATTTTTACAGTTTTTTGAAGGTCTGTTCTGCAACCTCAAGGGCATGGGCCAGATCATCCTCGGATTGGGCTGCTGAGATAAATGTACACTCAAACTGGGAGGAAGCCAGATAGATACCGTTGTTAAGCATTTCCCGGTAAAAGGCTCCGTATTTCACGGTATCTGACTTGGCTGCGCTTTCGAAGTCAGTTACCGGCCCCTCGTTGAAGAAAGCGGTCAGGGCGGATCCCTGTCGATTCAGGGTAGTCTTGCCGTCAAGGTATTTGTCAGCCAATCCCCTAAGATTTTCAGCAAAACCGGCAGCCTTGTCTTCCAGTTTATCGTAAAATCCCGGCTCCTGCAGAAGCTTCAAGGTGGCAATTCCGGCAGACATGGCCAGAGGATTCCCGGCCAGAGTTCCGGCCTGATAAACCGGCCCTTCGGGTGCGACCATCTCCATTATCTCTCTCTTGCCCCCATAGGCTCCCACCGGCAAACCTCCTCCTATAATCTTGCCCAGACAGGTCAGATCAGGACGGACATTGTACCTTTCCTGGGCTCCACCGTAACTCAACCTGAAGCCGGTGATGACTTCATCAAAAATAAGGACGATACCAAGTTCCGAGGTGAGCTCGCGCAGTTTTTCCAGAAAACCGGGAGCAGGAGGGACCACACCCATATTACCTGCCATGGGCTCAAGGATGACACAGGCAATATCAAGGGAATCGTCTTTTAGGGTTTGCTCAAGAATCTCAAGGTCGTTATAAGGAATGGAAATGGTATTCCTGACAATATCCTCGGGCACTCCCGGGCTCCCTGGAATCCCCAGAGTCGCCACCCCGGAACCGGCCTTGACCAGGAATGAATCACCATGTCCATGATAGCAGCCATCGAATTTGATAACCACTTTTTTCCCGGTATAGGCCCGGGCCAGGCGGGCTGCACTCATAGTAGCCTCGGTACCCGAGTTAACAAAACGGACCATATCTACAGAGGGCAGGGCATTAATCACCAGCTCAGCTAACTCAATCTCCTCCTCACAGGGAGCCCCAAAACTGGTGCCATTGCTGAGGGATCTCTGAACTGCCTCAACAACAGCGGGATGATTGTGTCCCAGGATCATCGGCCCCCAAGAGCAGACAAAATCAAGGTATTCATTGCCGTCAACATCATATACCTTGGAGCCGGCGGCCTTTTTTATAAACCTTGGATTACAGCCCACGGATTTACAGGCTCTGACCGGACTGTTTACTCCTCCAGGAATAAGCTTGCAGGCCTTAGTATACATCTGTTCCGATAATTCGGTAATCATATAGTTATAACTCCCGCGGTTCTGAGTTTAGTTTTATCGCCGGGTAATTAGCTGTGGGTATTTCATCCCGATTGCCTGAGCCGGCAGTTATTTCCTCTGTTTGTCAGTTAGCCCTAAGGTTGTAATAATAAATGATTAATAATGATTTAATTAAATCTGTTAACCGCTATATCCTAACCTGATAATCAGCCAATTATCTCTTTTGAAGTACCTGTTTCCTGGTATCCTTGCAATGGTGCCGGAGGTCGGAGTCGAACCGACACGGACAAAAGTCCGCCGGATTTTGAGTCCGGTGCGTCTACCAGTTTCACCACTCCGGCACGTTTTAACGCGTATAATTTTGAATTCGGGACAATAGAATGACTAACCTGTTTTACTCGGTACACCGCGATTCATCATTCCCGACTTCCTTACATCTCGACAATTAGCTTATTGGATTCCTCATTCCAGCTCACAATGAGGTACCATAAGACCATGGCAGCGGTGATCAAAGCCAAGGTCCAGCCATACCCCATTACATCAGGCAGGAAGACTTTTTTACCGAAAACCCCGTTAGCCTCAAATTCGCCAGCCTTGAACCAACCATCCACTATGGCACTGGTCAGGCCGAAGAAAACCACAACCAGCCAGAGTTTCAACTGACCTTCACCTACCCGCCACAGTGTCCCGGTTCCGCAACCCCCGGCCAGCATGGCCCCGAAGCCGAAGATGACTCCACCGACAACACCGCCCCAGCCGAACATCCCCCGGACGTAATGTTCGGGGTTAAGCCAACCGTGTTCCGGGTTTATCCATTCATCATTCCAGGCGTCATAAACACGGTGAATAGGGACGTCATACTTGAGAAGAGCAGCACCCACGGCAACAATAAAAATAGTCAGGGCCACTGACTTGGCCATTTTGGCATCCCCTGTCATATGTGGTTCCCTGAAGCCCTGGACCATGCACCAGCGGCCACGCTGCATGGTATAGCCAAGCCCGGCGGCTATCAGAAGTAAGCCACCCAAAGAAGCTATATAGTCGTCTCCGGTGATATTGGCGTAGGCGTTTGCCCCCCATATAAGCAGAGCTATGGCAACTATACCAAGAATAAAATTAAGGGCCTTGGGCAACTCTATGGTCTTGGCTCCGCCCTGCCCCCAGGAGATGTGTTCCATCTCCCAGTAAATATATTTCAATCCCAGGATAACCCCGATTACCAGGCCAAGCCACATGGCAAAACCGCTGGCACTCAGGTTACCTATGGCATTGAGCATCCCACCGACGTTGCAGCCGCCAGCCAGGGCAGCTCCCAAGCCCATACAGATACCGGCTACCGCTGCCTTGCACCATTCCAGGACCGGCGGGATGCGAAAGGCGAATTCATTACCGAGGAAGGCGGAGACAAAGGCGCCGCCCACAAAACCGAGACCAATCACCGAACCGGAGCTCTCCAGTATATTGGTGGGCTTAGCCTCCTCCCAGAAACCAAGAGAATCCCAGAGACCCAGACCGTAAACAATCCATTCTCCCCAGTCTCTGACTGCACCTACCGCCCCCCAGGGCCGCCACCACATCATAATAAAAACAGAAAGCATGCCGATAATAAGGCCGCTCATCATAGGATTCCACTCTTCCTGGCACAGGCTTTTGTACAAGCCCTTTACCTTACCGATAAAAACGCTTTCTTCACTCATGTCTCCACCTCTCCCTTTTTTATCCATCAATGTCAGGTTACAAAACACAGAATATAAGCCATCTTAAATAAATCATGTAGCTATCTCTTGTCAAGCTTACATGTACCTAAATTGGAGCTTTTCCGAAGGAATTTTTTAAAAACCACTTTTAGCTTGACATGACAGCGCGAAATCTATTAAATAAAATTTTATCTCGTAAATTTTTAAGGAGATCAGTTAACTTGAGAAAGATGGTAATTAATTATCTGATTATCCCCAAACTGAAAAAACACACACAACAAAACCAGTCAGGAGGAATTCCATGAGTGATTATCAACAGGCACCCGACAATGTCGAAGTAGCTAGAACCCTTGATGCGAAAGGTCTAAGCTGTCCCATGCCTTTGCTCCGCACCAAAAAAGAAATCGACAAAGTAAACTCCGGTGAAATCCTTGAAGTTTTGGGAACCGATCCCGGCTCCAGAAACGATCTTCCAGGCTGGTGTAGCAGAGCCGGCCATGAGTACATTGGCGAAAAAGAAGATAACGGCTTTTTTCATTTTTACATCAAGAAAAAATAAGCGGTTACCCCGTAACCTTACCTAAAATATCTTAATTTTTGAGTCAATTACTCAAGTCAAGTAAAGTCTTACACTTCTAGGGAGGACAGTATGGCTAAAAGCTTAGGAATATTCGTGACTTCGCCGCAGAACATGCGGCATATCCTGGGGGTTACCAAAGCAGCCCTCAATAAGGGGGCCAAGGTCAAGGTATTTTTTACCTGGTTGGGAGTTCATTTGACCAAATGCTCCGGTTTTAAAGAGTTATGTGATCTGGATCCGGAAAACGTGGACGTTTCTATCTGCGTTGACTCCTACCAGGCCTGCGGTTACGATCCTAAAGATATACCTGCCGGTATTGACGAGAAAAAGATGGCAACTCAGGCCCAGCACGGCGCGATTATCGAAGATTACGAATCCTATATTACTCTATAAGCAGGAGGGAGCTGATGTCCAAAAAAATATGTTTTCTTTTCCCCAACAGTGAATACTGCCTGGATGGTATACGCTCCGCCCTGGGGCTTGCGGTCGAAAATATGTTCGCCTATGGCGTAGTAATGTATAACGAGTTGAAAGAATTGTATGACTCCCGGCCCAATGAAGAAGACCCGCGTGAATACCATATGGAAAATATGGAATGGCTGCGGGAAATGGAAGGTGATATCTTAAGCATTCCTGAGGGCAACGTAGAAAAGCACGGAATGACAAAGACAAGCCTGGAAGAAGTGGGCAAGATGTTGAGGGACATGGATGTGATAGTCCCCTACGGGATTATGCGCTCCAGTAAACGGTAAACGTCTTTAATGCTATAGGGAGAAAACAATATGAAAATTCTGCATGTATATCGTAGCGCACCCAACGATGACGTCCAAAAACTGGTGGAAATTGTCTCTGAAGGCAGAGAGACAGAGTCCTTCGATCTCAATGTGGACTCTCCAGATTACAACAAACTTGTGGACATGGTATGGGATGCCGACCAGACCATATGTTGGTGGTAGACTCAGTTTAAAAGTCAAATCCCTGCCGGACATAAAAAACCCTGGCCCCAATACGGATCAGGGTTTTTTATGTCCCATTAGGGCGAATCAGCTTGTATCTGGTCAGCGACCCAGCGGCAAGTCAAGAAGCGCCGCCCTCCTCCAGAACACGGTCCAGAAAATCTAACAGGAATTCACGCTGCTGCCTGCTGGCATAGCCTATACAGGAACAATGTAGACTGGTGCTGCTTCTTACCAGCAGCTCTGCCTGCAGTTTTTCGTTATTTAACTCTACTGCCATGACAAAAGGACCACAATCCTCATGGTCCTGCTGGTCCCCTGATAGAAGATACTCGGGCAGCGTTAACCAGAAGACGCCAGCCATGCCGCTTTCAGTCAAGTTCTGTTTCAGATAGCTCTCTACAGAAACACGATCATCCTGACTCAATTCATCAATAACAATCTGGTGCATTATTATTTTCCATCCTTTATGTGTAGTTTGGTTACCCGGTATGATCTGACCTAACTAATTATATGGACACTACCTTTTCCAACCAATAAAATAGGGCTGAACATAACCAGTGACTCGCTTTTTCACCGGTATCTCTTAAATCTTTACAATAGCCCCCCGTCACTATAAAATCCATAAGGAAAAAGATATACAATCTCAATATGCTGATCTACCTAACTACCAATCATAGAAACTGCCAAGCCCCCGCTGTCTGATTAATTTTGAATTCTTCCAACTGAAAAACCCCGGGAACTTGGCCCCTGAACCGCCGATAATACCAGATCAATGACATTCTCCTGCATAACCGGCAGAATAATATAATATAATGGATATAAAAATTTGCCTTCAAATGATTAGACCAAAATCCTGGTCCAGCAAGGTCCTACCAACTGTATCAATATCACGGCACCCTATACGAGACTGTTACTCAGGATATAGAAGTTAAGAGGAACCCCCTTCCGGAATCTTGACTAACCCTGATTAAAATCAGAAGTCTGCTCTCGCTGTTACATATCCTACGAAATTTTTTACGATCATAAGACTTTAAGCTTGCTTATTTAAATCATGCTTGTATTTAGCAGGATAAGTTATTAATGTGGCAAATCAAAAGGCATTATGAATAAGTGCCCGTTAACAGAATGATTTATTGTAAAATTATTCTTTGCAACTATCTGCATAAATATTGTCCAGAAAAAATTTCAGCAGGATGATGAGATGACGAATCCGACTATTGATGTCAACATAATTAAATCCTTCCTGGTGTCCACCAAAAATGTTCTGGAAACTATGTGTAATACTACAGCCAAAGCGGATAAACCTAAGTTGAAGGATGATACCCTGACCTACGGAGAGGTGACCGGAATAATCGGCATGGCTTCTGAAGATTTTACAGGATGCATGGTTGTCAGCTTCAGCAGAAACTGCATTCTTAACATAGTGGCCAGCATGTTTATGGAAACCGTCAAAGAGGAAATCAACGATGAAATTATCGACGCGGTGGGTGAGCTGACCAATATGATCTGCGGTGGGGCTAAGAGGGAACTGGCAAAGGCCAACCATAAATTTGATTTAGCCACCCCGACAATGATAGTGGGTACAGGGGTGGAAATCTCCTACCATTCGAATGCACCTACTATTTTAATACCGTTTACCACCGAGTTTGGCAAGTTTGTAGTGGAGACTAATCTGGGCATAGCTCAAATAGTTGAAGGAGGCATACAAACCTGATCTGCACTATAAGACCCTATATTAATACGATAAATAATGCCTCATAATCAAAAATGACCGTTCTGATATCAGAACGGTCATCCCTGCTTTATGGTTAATATCCCAGCCTTTACCTTATACGCCCCTCGCTGCCTTGATACGGGCCAAGGCCCGCTGCAGGGCAGCCTGAGCTCTGGCAGCATTGATATCCTCGCGCTGCTTAGCTTCGGCAAGCCTTCTTTCGGCTCTTTCTTTGGCAGCTTCAGCCCTTTCCAGATCGATTGTTTCAGCTCTTTCCCCTGACTCGACCAGGAAGGTAATCTTGTTCTCTGAAACCTCAGAAAACCCTTGACTGACCATCAGATAGTACCTTTCTCCGCCAACCATGTATCCAAGAATGCCGGGCTTAATGGTACTCAGGAATGGGGCGTGGTGTGCAAGTACGCAGAAATCCCCGGCCTCGCCTTTGGCGCAGACCTGAATGACATCTTCACTCACAATCGCTCCCTGGGGCGTAACCACCTCTAATTGAATTGTCTCTGCCATAATTTAATCCTGATTAAATTGTCAGCTTAAGCAGCTTTTTCTTTGGCGCCTTTTTCAACAGCTTCTTCAATAGTTCCGACCATGTAGAATGCGGTTTCAGCAAGATCGTCATGCTTGCCTTCCAGGATCTCCCGAAAGCCCTTGACCGTGTCCTCAACCTTCACATATTTGCCGGGCATGCCTGTGAATGTTTCAGCTACAGTGAAAGGCTGGGACAGGAATCTCTGTATCTTCCGGGCCCGGCCAACAATGAGCTGATCTTCCTCTGAAAGTTCGTCCATACCCAGAATAGCGATAATATCCTGAAGATCCTTGTATTTCTGCAGAGTCTGCTGAACTTCTCTGGATACGTTGTAATGCTCTGCACCGAGAACATTAGGATCAAGAATTCTGGAAGTAGAGTCAAGCGGGTCAACAGCAGGATAGATCCCGAGTTCGGCAATCTGCCTGGACAGAACAACTGTCCCGTCAAGATGAGCAAATGTAGTAGCCGGAGCAGGATCGGTAAGGTCATCAGCAGGTACGTATACACACTGAACTGCGGTAATGGATCCCTTGTTAGTTGAGGTGATGCGCTCCTGCAACTCACCCAAATCAGTCGCCAGGGTCGGCTGATATCCAACAGCTGAAGGTATACGGCCCAAGAGGGCTGAAACTTCCTGACCGGCCTGGGTAAAACGGAAGATGTTGTCGACGAAGAAGAGCACGTCCTGTCCTTCTTCATCACGAAAATATTCTGCTGCGGTAAGGCCGGTCAGGGCAACCCTGGAGCGGGCTCCCGGAGGTTCGGTCATCTGGCCGTATACCAAGGCGGCCTTGGGAAGAACGCCGGATTCTTTCATTTCGTTATAGAGATCGTTCCCTTCCCTGGTGCGCTCGCCCACACCACAGAAAACTGAAATACCACCGTGGTGCATGGCGATATTATTAACCATCTCCATCATAATAACGGTTTTGCCACAGCCCGCTCCACCGAACAGACCCATCTTACCACCCCTGGGGAAAGGAACCAGCAGATCGATTACCTTAATTCCCGTTTCCAGAACATGGACATCAGTATCCTGATCAGTAAAGGAAGGCGCCGGCTTATGTATGGCCGAGGTAGTTTTTGCATTGATTTCGCCCATGCCGTCAACCGGTCTGCCCACTACATTCATAATCCGGCCAAGAGCTGCCTCGCCGACCGGCACAGAAATAGGCTGGCCACTGTCTCTGGCATCCATACCGCGAACCAGCCCATCAGTTCCATCCATAGCAATACAGCGACAGACATTGTCTCCCAGATGCTGAGCGACCTCGATTACCAGGTTATCTTCCTCTTCACCTAAACCAGGATTGGTTACCATCAGGGCAGTTCTTATCTCCGGCAGTTTTTCAGGCTCAAACTCCACATCCACTACCGGGCCTACCACCCGTATTATTTTTCCCTTATTCTGTTCAGTCATTGCCTCGTACTCCTCTTGGCTATATTATAAAAATCGGAATCACCTTATTTCAGGGCCTCAGCTCCGCCGACAATATCCATGAGCTCGCCGGTAATGGCGGCCTGCCTGGCTTTGTTATAGATAGTGGTCAGCTCGCCTATCATATCTTCGCAGGCATTGGTGGCGTTATCCATGGCTGTCATTCTGGCGGCATGCTCACTGGCACCGACCTGGACCATGGCATTATATACCATGACATTGAGATAAAGAGGTAATAAGACCTCCATGATCTCTTCAGGTTCAGGCTCGTAAATATAAGTTCCCTTGATTTCCTTCACTTCAGGCTCTTCTTCCTCGGCCTCTACGGGCCTGATCGGCAGAAGGTCGACAGTCACAGGTTCCTGGCGGATCATGCTTTTGAATCCCCCGTAAACGATTTTGACTTCATCGCTTTCACCTTCAATGAAGTTGTTGCCTATATTCTGGGCAATGGTCCGGGCATGGTCCATCTGGAATTTCATGCTCATGATTTCAGAGTAACGCTCCCGAACCTTGCCGGTTTTCCGGAAGTACTGATTACCTTTTTTACCGATGCAGACCAGGGAAACCTTTTTCCCCTCAGCTTCGTAGCTCTTCATAAGTTTTTCGGCCATGCTGAGGATATGGGCATTAAAACTGCCGCACAGTCCACGGTCAGAGGTTACCACCACTATTTCAACGCTATTTATGGTATCCCTTTTCTCCATCAGGGGAAAACTGCCGGAAGTAGTGTTACCCCCGATACGCTGCAGGGCCTTATTAAACTTGTCAGCGTATGGCTTGAAGGACTCCATTTTCTCCTGAGCGGAGCGCAGCTTAGCAGACGCCACCATATTCATGGCCCTGGTTATCTGCTGGGTCTTCTTGACACCGTCAATTTTGGTTTTTACTTCTTTGAGACTGGCCATGTTGGTCTCCGTTTAGTTTATTCCCTTGGAATTCTTGAAGGTCTCGGTAAAGGATTTAATGGCGCTGTGCATTTTTTCCTCAAGAGAACTGTCTATCTCCTGTTTTTCCGTAAGCCCGTCAAATATTTCAGGGGCGCTGCTTTCCAGATACTTGTATAGCTCCTGCTCATACTCTGCCAGAGTGTTTACCGGCAGTTGGTCAAGATAGCCTTTGGTTCCGGCAAAAATTATACAGACCTGCTTTTCCATGGACAAAGGTTGATACTGTGGCTGCTTAAGGATCTCAACCAGCCTTTCCCCACGATTGAGCTGCTGTTGAGTGGCGGCATCAAGGTCGGAGCCAAATCCGGCGAATGCTGCAAGTTCGCGATACTGAGCAAGATCCAGTCTGAGTGTCCCGGCAACCTGTTTCATGGCTTTGACCTGAGCGGCTCCCCCGACCCGGGAGACTGAAAGACCAACGTTGATCGCCGGTCTGACCCCGGAAAAGAAGAGATTGGGCTCCAGGTAAACCTGGCCGTCTGTAATGGATATAACGTTGGTAGGGATAAAGGCCGAAACATCACCTGCCTGGGTCTCGATGATCGGCAGGGCTGTCAGGGATCCGGCTCCAAGGTCGTCGCTGACCTTGGAAGCCCTCTCAAGTAGACGGGAGTGGTTGTAAAATATATCTCCGGGGTAGGCCTCACGCCCGGGAGGTCTTCTCAGAAGGAGAGACAGCTCTCGATAGGACACAGCCTGCTTAGAAAGGTCATCGTAGATGATCAGGGCATGCTGACCACGGTCACGGAAGTATTCACCCATGGCGCATCCGGCAAAAGCGGAAAGATACTGCATGGGGGCCGGATCAGAGGCACAGGCCGCTACAACCGTGGTATATTCCATGGCACCTTGCTTCCTGAGGGCATCAACGACAAGAGCGACGTTAGATTTCTTCTGGCCGATAGCGACATAGATGCAGTGGACATCGGTATTTTTCTGAGCGATGATGGCATCCACGCAGAGTGCGGTTTTCCCTATCTGACGATCACCGATGATCAACTCACGCTGGCCCCGGCCCACAGGGGTCATACCGTCGACAGCCTTGGCCCCGGTATAACAGGGTTCATGGACACTTTTCCTTTGAATAACCCCGGGTGCCACAACCTCGATCTTACTGCTCTCCTGGGCTTTAATGGGACCCTGCCCGTCAATAGGATGCCCTACGGCGTCAACAACCCTGCCTTCCATCTCCGGGCCGACCGGAACTTCGGCAATCTTACCGGTCCGCTTGACCATATCTCCTTCCTTGATATGCTCAACACTACCCAGAACAGCGCAACCCACATTATCTTCCTCAAGGTTGAGGGCCATACCCAGTATTCCTCCAGGGAATTCCAGGAGCTCCATGGCCTGACAGTTCTGAACCCCGTGAACCCGGGCAATTCCGTCACCAACCGAAATAATTGTACCAGTTTCCTTCAGATCAACTTCAGTTTCATAATCCTTGATCTGGCTCTTGATAATCTGACTTATTTCTTCAGCTTTTATCTGCATCGCCTATTCACTCCCTTTTATAGTATCTTTTAAACCGTCAATCTGGGTTTTTATACTCCCGTCCACTACAAGGTCGCCGACCTTAGCCACAATCCCCCCAATAATTGAAGGATCTATTTCGGTTTTCAAAACCACCTGTCTTCCAGTCAGTTTTTCGAGGGTTGTCTTGGTTTTTTCCTGTAAATCAGAGCTGAGTTCTGAGGCCGTGGTAATCAAACCCTGGCAGACTCCTCTCTCTTCATCAACCATGGCCTGATAGCTTTCCGCTATTTCCGGAATCAGCGTTGCCCGCCCCTTTTCAACCAGGAGATCAAGAAATCTGGTCATTGTCTTACCAACTCCAATCTTGGCGGCCATCTTCTCCATCACCTGCTGCCGGACATCCATGGGATAGATTGGATTGGACAAGGCGTCCCTCATCTCCGGCAGAGTCCTGTACAACTCGGCAAAGGTTTCCAGGCCTTGGGCGAACTCATCCAGTGTGTCTTCCTCTGAACCCACCACAAACATGGCCTTGGCATATCTTCTGGCCAGAATTTCGTTTTTCATCTATGTTGACCTCCCTACAGTTATCTCCTTCAGCCCATTCAACCACCTCTTCGGGCTGAGACGAATAATTGACATCTTCAAAAAACTTAGTCGGCAGCCAAGCTTTCAGCCTTGGCCAGTGAATCCTCCACCAGCTTATCCTGGTCAGCACTATTAAGATTCTTGCTGATAATCTCTTCCGCCATCTGAGCTGCCGCCTCTGCTATCTCATTTTTAAGGCGCCTCCGCGCTTCGGTAATTTCGGTCTGAACCGCCATTTCCGCTTGGCGCTTTATATTCTCGGCAGCCTCTTCCGCTTCCGCAATTATTCGTTCTCTGGTTTCCTGCCCCTGAGCGACAGCCTTCTCCACCATCTCTTTCAGCTCATCATCGACCGAAGACAGTCTTGCCTCGTACTCCTTGTATTCCTTTTCCGCTTCCGCCCGTTTTGCCTCCAGATCCTCAAACTCTTCCTTAATCTTGCGAGTCCGGCCATGCAGAACATTCATCAACGGTTTCTTGCCCAGCTTAACCAGAAGTACAATCAGCAGGGCAAAGTTTATTACCCGCAGCAGAAAATCCTTGAGTAGAGCTGCGCTGACCAGTTCATGTCCACCGCCATGGCCTCCGCCACCCTCTGTCGCGGCATAAGCTTCTGAGCCCCAAACCCAGGACAGGGCAGCAACTGTTACTACAGCCCCCCCCAGCACCAATACCGTGGTTACTTTCTTTTTGCCAGCACTATCGATCATTAGATGGCCCTCCCGAGTATCTTTCCAGCCATTTCCTGGGCAAATGACTCTATCTGCTCTTTCAATGTCTTTTCCGCTGTTGAGAAATCAGACTGTATCTCCTTAAACCTCTCTACTTTCTGCTCATCGGCTTCCTGCCGGACTTTTTCAAGCATTCGGGCCTCTTCCGCCTGAGCCTCGTGTTTTGCGGTTTCAAACTCTTCCTTGGCTCTGCCCCTGGCTTCCGTGAATTTCTTGTCCAGCTCCTCTTTCCTCATTCTGGCATTTTCGTAGAACTTTTCGATCTCATCATTCAAACCCTTGATTTTCTCATGCCTTTGCCTGAGAATCTCCCTGGTAGGTTTATAAAGAATGATATTCAGGAGCACAATCAGAATGAGTGTGTCAACCACCGTGATAATAAAGCTGATATCAAGAGTAATCATATGGTTCCTCTTTATAATTTTGCCGGTTCCGCAAGGGACTCGGCCACGTTAAACTTTAATGAAACCCGTTCACAATTTGAGGTGGTGTCAGCACCATATCGGCTGTTTCAGCCGGGGATAAATATGGTCAAGGATTAAAATGAATAATGCTTCACTTTAATCGGAGATACCTAATACAATATTTATAATCTGTCAACTTTTTTTAAATTAAAAAATCCCGGCTGCCCCCCGGAATAACTTCAGATCATGTTAAACTTCCGGCTGGTTGCAGACTTACAAAAATTTCTCCACTATCCCTTCAGCCGCTTTCAAAGCGTCTCTCAGTTTATCAGTCATAACCCCTCCGGCCTGAGCCATATCCGGCCGCCCCCCGCCCTTGCCTCCTACCAGAGCAGCAACCTCATTGACAATTTTCCCGGCATGCAGTTTATCAGTAAGATCATGACTTACAATGACAAGCAGAGACACCTTGCCGTTGAAAACGCCGCCCAAGACAGCCACTCCGCTGCCGAGCTTGTTTCTCACCTTATCGCCCACTTCCCTCAAAGTCTTAGCTGAATCAAGACTCAATTCCCTGGTAAAGACCTTCACTCCCTTTACCTCAGGGCTTTCCTCGATCATCCTGTCCAGGTCAGCCAGGGACAATTCTTCACTTAACCTGGCCACCTGCCTCTCTAACTCCCTCTGTTTATCCAGAAGTCCGGCCACCTTTTCCTTAAGATTTTCCGGGGTCGTCTTCATCAGTTCACTCAACTCTTCAAGGCGCTCCATACTCCGCTGAAACAAAAACAAAGCCTGCTCCCCGGTTACCGCTTCTATCCTTCTTATGCCCGCGGCAATGCCTGTTTCCGAAATAATCTTGAAGGCCCCTATCTCCCCGGTTGCCTCTACATGGGTGCCGCCGCATAATTCCTTACTGTAATCAGGGATTGAGACCACCCGCACCGTCTCCCCGTATTTTTCGCCAAACAAAGCTGTAGCCCCTGCTTCCAGAGCTTCCTCTTTGCTGAATACAGCCTTGTCCAGAGAAGTATTCCGCCTGATTTCTCGGTTAACCCTGTTTTCCACCTCTTTAAGCTCCTCCGGAGTTAGCGGAGCAAAATGAACAAAATCGAATCTGAGCCGTTCCGGGGTAACCAAGGAGCCTGATTGTTTTACATGCTCTCCAAGTATCTCTATCAGGGCGGCATGGAGGAGGTGAGTAGCACTGTGGTTTGCCTCCGTCGCCCACCGGCTTTCTTCATCGACCCGGAACTCTGCCGGGCTGCCCTCGGACAGGAAGCCGGAGACGATCTCGGCCTTATGGCCTATCAGGCTTTCCCCTATTTTCACAGTATCATAGACCCTGGCCTTACCGCTCTGACTTATGATCTCTCCCTGATCCCCGACCTGGCCGCCAGCCTCAGGATAAAACGGGGTCGCCGAGGAAATGATAAGCACATCCTGCCCCTGTCCCGCCTCATTAAGGAGCTCACCATTTCCGTCCATAACCGCCTTTATATCGGCGGTCAGGTAGAGATCGTTGTAGCCGGCAAACTCGCTTCTTTCACCATTTGCCGCCAGCTTGCGGACTCCCTCCTCTCTGGCCTCTATGTCTGAACTTTTCCAGGAACTTCGGGAGCGGGCCCGCTGCTCTTCCATAGCCTGGTTAAAACCGTCTTCATCCAGAATAAATCCTTTCTCCAGAGCGACATCCCTGACAATATCAACCGGGAAACCGTAGGTATCGTAGAGCTTGAACATAAAATCTCCGCTGATCAGGTTTTCCCCCTTTTCCTGCAACCTGTCCAGCTCTGCCTGCAGCTTCTCCAGACCATAGTCCAGGGTTTCCCGAAAACTGTTCTCCTCTCTCCCCACCACTTTATCCATCAGGCCGGCGGCACTGTGTAAATGGGGCCAGGCCCCGGACATTTCCCGGACCACCAGCCTGCAGATTTCAGCAAGAAATCCCTCGCCTAATTCCAGACTCCTGCCGAAGCGCACAGCCCTGCGCATTATACGTCGCAGGACATAACCTCTGCCTTCGTTGGCAGGCAGTACACCGTCAGCGATCAGAAAGGCGGTTCCCCGGCCATGATCGGCGATAACCCGCATCGCGGTATTGACTTCCCTGCTGTCGCCGTACTTTTTCCCGGACATTTGCGCCAGCGTTGTAAAAAGTCCTCTGAAGAGATCACTGTCATAGTTGGTAAGACCCCCCTGGGCAAGCGCGGCTATACGTTCCAGCCCCATTCCCGTATCTATACAGGGTTTGGGTAAAGGCACCCTGAATCCATCCTCTTTTTGCTCATACTCCATAAAGACCAGATTCCAGAGCTCCAGAAAACGGCCGCAGTCACAGCCCACTGTACAATCAGCATGTCCGCAGCCCGCCTCTTCCCCCAAATCAACATGAATTTCCGAACAGGGGCCGCAGGGTCCGGTATCCCCCATGGCCCAAAAATTCTCCTTGGCGCCGAGGCGGACTATTCTCCCCGGTGGCAGGTCGTCGATCTTCTCCCACAGCCTGTAAGCCTCGTCATCTTCCTCGTAGACGGAAACCCACAGGTTTTGCGGGGAAAGGCCTATAACTCCTGTCAGAAATTCCCAGGAATAGGCAATGGCCTCCTTCTTGAAATAATCCCCGAAGGAAAAATTACCGAGCATTTCAAAAAAAGTATGATGCCTGGCTGTATACCCTACATTTTCCAGGTCATTATGCTTGCCCCCGGCACGAACGCAACGTTGACAGGTCACCACCTTTCCGTAATCCGGGCGCTCTTCCCCGGTAAATATTCTTTTAAACTGGACCATCCCGGCATTGACAAAGAGAAGGGTGGGGTCATCCTGGGGGACCAGGGGGGAGGAGTCCACTATCTTATGGTCTCTGTCGGCAAAGTACTGTAAAAATTTATCCCGAATTTCCGCAGCGTTCATTGGCTATATTTTCTTAGTTCTTATCCGATCTCATTAATTTAAACTGAAAAAAACTTGGCGCCGGGGACAGGAAAACCAGCAGGCTTTTTCCTTGTTTCGCGTCCCTGGCAATTGTCTTGATATGTCCAAGTTAATTCCAACGAATGATTATTTCAGGGTTCAGGCTTTCGCCTGCTCGCCTTCCGCTTCCTGGTTTTCACCCTTCGGTTCTTTCACCGGCAGGCCATAAGCCAGTCTGACCTTTTGGTCCAGCTCATCCAGAACTTCAGGACGATCCTGGAGAAATTTTTTCACGTTTTCCCGGCCCTGGCCTATCCTTTCACCGTTATAGGAAAACCAGGAACCGCTTTTTTCGACGATATCCATTTCAACCGCCAGATCCAGGACATCCCCGCCTCTGGATATCCCCTCGCCATAGATGATGTCAAATTCGGCAATCTTGAAGGGGGGCGCCATCTTGTTTTTGACGATCTTGACCTTGGTACGGGTTCCTACAATATCATTCCCCTCCTTTATATTGGCCTGTTTTCGGATATCAAAGCGTAAGGAGGAGTAGAATTTCAGGGCATTGCCACCCGTGGTGGTCTCGGGATTGCCGAACATCACCCCGATCTTCATGCGGATCTGATTGATAAAAATCATAGCCGTATTGGTCCGTTTCAGAATGCCGGTCAGTTTCCGCATGGCCTGGGACATCAGCCGGGCCTGCAGTCCCACATGGGAATCCCCGACATTGCCCTCGATCTCCGCCTTGGGGACCAGGGCAGCCACGGAGTCCACCACGATGACATCCACCGAACCACTGCGCACCAGGATCTCGGCAATCTCCAGGGCCTGCTCACCGTAGTCCGGCTGGGACACCAGGAGGTCATCAACACTGACCCCTAAACGCTCAGCATACTGGACATCAAGGGCATGTTCGGCATCTATGAAGGCAACCGTGCCCCCAAGTTTCTGGGCTTCGGCTATCAAATGCAGAGCCAGGGTGGTCTTTCCCGATGATTCCGGACCAAATATCTCCGAAATCCTGCCCCGGGGGTAGCCCCCGACCCCGGTGGCTATATCAAGTCCCAGGGTTCCGGTGGAAACTATGGGAACTTTTTCCGCCTCGCCTGACCCGAGCCGCATAATGGAGCCCTTGCCATACTGCTTCTGTATCTGGGAGATTGCAGAATCAAGGGTTTTTTTCTTATCTTCCGCTGTAGCCATTTTCTTTCTCCAGTTTTTGGGTTCTCAGTTCGGAGTCAATGCTATTAACTTAACCTGAAAAAGTTTCTACAATAAATGGCAGCAATGATCAACCCCGGGGGGCCTTGCCCTTGAGGCGATTGTTAGACAAGGCTGCGATATCAGGGAATAAGATAAATCTTGAACCCTAAATAACATGAATATATTTCTTTGTAAGCTAATTTCTCTTTTATCTTTTATACCGCCTTCGCGGCAATTAATTATTCAAAAATCAGACACACAAAGTATGATCACTTATGCCAAGAAGATGACGACGCAGTATATCCAGTCCTGTATAAGCCGCCTTGATCTGTACCATCTCCCGTCTGCCGGAAAATTGGAGAACATAATCGTTTTCATAATCCGAGGCACTGAGTCCAAAACAGACCATACCAACCGGCTTCTCCTTAGTTCCTCCAGAAGGCCCTGCTATACCACTAACGGCAAGCCCGATATCCGAACCCAGGGCTCTTTTTACACCTGAGGCCATCGCCCTGACCGTCTCCCGGCTAACCGCACCATAATTGACCAGGGTCGACCCGCTCACTCCCAGGAGCTGCTCCTTGACCTTATTGGAATATGCTACTACACCACCGGGGAAATAAGCAGAACTCCCCGGGACCTTGGTAATATAATGGGACAGGAGTCCGCCGGTGCAGGATTCAGCAAGGGCAAGGGACAGGCCATTTTCCTGAAGGAGCCGGCCGGTGATCAACTCCATGGTCTCCCCGTCTTCATCGTATATGCAAAAACCCAGATTTTTCCTGATAAACTCTTCCCCCTGGTTAAAAAGTTCATCCATCTCCTCTTTAGTTCTGCCCCGCACCGTCAGGCTGACATGAACCTCGGCAGCCATGGGATAATAACCTATGCGGAGATGACGGTAACTGTTTTCCAGTTCAGCCAGGATGTTGTTTATATAGCTTTCTTCAAGTCCGAAGACCTTGTATACCTTCTGCCGGACCAGGTTCTGCTCCCCGCCCTCCCAGGAGGCAAGCCGCGGGATCACCCGGTCAAGCATCAATTCCCGCATCTGATGGGGAACACCGGGCAGAAAAAAGACCGGTTTCTGATTATAGACCAGCATATAACCGGCTATCTTTTCCCCGGGTTTCAAGACCTCAGCCCCGCTGGGCAGCCAGGCGAGCTTTTCCAGGGACGGAGATTCCTTGAACATTTCCGATTCGCGTATTTTGGCAAATATCTCGGGATAAAATATCGTGGGCCGGTTCAGGGCCTCGGCAGCGGCTGCCGTGGTCAGATCGTCACTGGTCGACCCCAGTCCGCCGGTGACCACCAGAAAATCGGCACGATCAATGGCCTCCCGGATAGCCTTGACTATCCTTTCGGGAGAATCACCGACAGTAGCCATGGCGATTATCTCATGCCCGGCGGCATAAAGGTGGCTGGCGGCAAAATAACTGGTCGAATTAACCACCCGCCCCGAAGTCAGCTCATCCCCGACAGCTATAATTTCACCTTTCATAACTATTAGCTCCTCTCCCCGCGACTTCTAAGCAAAAGAATGCACAATCTATTTATAGCTTCAGCCTTCCAACCACCTTGTCTCCCTGCAAGGATTCCAGAAGTACCGGGACTACCTGATTAACCAAGCCGGAAGTGGCTTCAAAGATTACCGGAATATAGTTATCAGTAAATCCCTGCCTGAACCCTTCTTCTCTATCTGTCTCGCCCTCGACCAGGACCTCCCGGACTTCGCCGAGGAACGAATTATAGAATTCCCGCTTCTTCCGGAGGCCGAGTTCTCTCAAAAGAGCGGTTCTCTCCCGGATCACCATGGGCTCAACCTGATTGCCCATAGTGGCTGCCAGGGTTCCCGGGCGCTTGGAATAGGGAAAAACATGGAGATAACTCACCGGCAGCGCCTCCAGCAGGGAATAGGTGTTAAGGAAAGCAGCCCCATCCTCGCCGGGAAAACCAACCAGGACATCAACTCCGATGGCGGCCTCAGGTAAAAATGACCTTATCCTTGCCGCCACCTCCTTATAAAAAGCCGGACTGTACTTCCTGTTCATCTTCTGGAGAATATTCTGATCTCCGCTCTGCAGGGGAATGTGGAGATGGGGCATAAAATTGCGGCGGTCCCGGATCAGGGCCAGAATCTTCTCGTCCACCTCTACCGGCTCCAGGGAACTGAGGCGAAAGCGGGTAGAAGGTGCCGTCTCCAGGAGCTTTTCCAGCAGAACGACCAGGGGCAGCGGTTCAGCCAAATCATGGCCGTACATGCCGACATGGATTCCGGTCAGGACCACTTCCCGGTAGTTCTCCTCAACCAGTACTTCAAGCTGCCTGACCGCCTCCTCCGAAGGAAGACTCCGGCTTCTTCCCCTGGTATAGGGGACAACGCAGTAGGAACAGAAATTGTCGCAGCCGTCCTGAAGTCTGAGGAAAGCGCGGGTCCGGCCCTCAAACCTCCGGACCGGCAGAGAGCAGATACTGCTTACCTCCCTGATATCTCCCAGATACATTTCCAGATCACAGCAATCTTCGGACAGGGCGATATCCACCAGTTGATCCTTATAGCTGTTGCCGACAATACAGGCTTCGTAGTCGGTAATCTCCAGGAGAGCGGCCGAATCAACCTGAGCGTAACACCCCGTTATAATCACCCGGGCCGAAGGATTTACCTTCAGGGCCCGGCGGACCAGCTGCCTGGACTGGGCCCCGGCCTTGGCAGTAACAGCACAGCTGTTGATAATATAGAGATCCGCTTCCCCGGGAAAGGTTACCAGCTCCACCCCGGCGGCAGCCAGCGAGGTCTCGAAAGAGGCGGACTCAAACTGGTTCACCTTGCAGCCCAAAGTAACTACCGAAGCCTTCAACCCTTTACTGATTCCCTGCTGCATTTATCTTTTCTTTTCCCTGTCTTCAATTGCTACTTCACGTTCCCCCTGGATCACTCCCCCACCCAGTACTTCCGTCTCATCGTAAAAAACTGCAAACTGGCCCGGGGTCACCGCCCTCTGAGGGGTCTGGAATTCCACCCGGACCCCGTCTCCGGCCCCTGTCACCCGGGCACTGGCCCCAGGATGGCGGTAGCGGATTCTTACCTGGAGAGTTGCAGGCAGTTCAGGAGGATAACCCCGCAGCCAGTTAAGTCCGGCTACCCGGCAGGCAGACCGCTGGAGTTCCTCCTCCTTGCCGGCAATTATCCGGTTTGTCCCCGGGTCAACAGCCAAGACATAATAAGGAGTGGAATCAGGAATGCCAAGCCCCCGGCGCTGGCCCACAGTATAACTGAATATCCCGGAATGCCTTCCCAAAACATTGCCGCATCGATCAACGATATCACCCTCCCTCATCCTGTCCCCTGCCTCAGAACAGAAATTACGCAGAAACTCTCCGACCCCGCTGTTTTTCAAGAAACAGACATCCTGACTCTCACTGCCGGTCAGATCAGCCAGGCCCGCAGTAACTGCCTGGCTGCGGACTTCCTCCTTAATCCATGTCCCCAGTGGAAAAACCGTGCGGCTGAGCTGCTCCTGGCTCAAGCCGCACAAAAAGTAAGACTGGTCCTTCTTCTCATCAAGGGCTCTATGAAGACTGGCTCCCTCCTTCCCCGCCGTGATCCGGGCATAATGTCCGCTGGCCAGCCAGCGGCAACCACGCAGATCCGCCTCTTGCAATAAGGCGGCAAATTTTATATAAGGGTTGCAGACCACACAGGGATTTGGGGTAAGTCCTTGATAATAACTGCGGCAGAAATAATCCAGCACCTTTTCTCTGAACGCAAGTTCCAGGTCAATCACTTCCGTAACCAGGCCGAGCCTTTCTCCAATATTCTCCGCCCTGGCCTGCTGCTCATCCTGATCGGTGAGCCCCAATCTGAAAAAAAGGGGCTTAACCCTGAAGCCCTGTTCCCGGAGGAGGGCGGCCGACATCGCCGAATCAACCCCGCCGCTTACGGCAAGGACTATATCATGGTTCATGGTTCTGAGTTTTAAGATTAAAGTTTTGAGTAGAAATCTAAACCCCAATTTCGGAGATAGCAATGAGAAAAAATAAAACACCGCTCTTCCCCGGGCCGGGAAGTCGTATGGAGTGTGAACTCCTGGCTCCGGCCGGCAGTATGGAAAAACTCAAAATAGCGGTGCGTTACGGTGCAGACGCCGTATATCTGGGGGGCTCGGGCTTCAGCCTGAGAGCCCATGCCGGCAGTTTCAGTGTTCCCGAGATAAAAGAGGCCGCAGCCTACTGCCATGACAAAGGCGTCAAGCTTTATGTGGCATTGAATATTTTTGCCCACAATCGTGATTTGGGTCCTGTGGAAAAACACCTTCTCTCCCTTAAAGACAGCGGGGTGGACGGCCTGATTGTCTCCGACCCCGGAATAATACGCCTGGCCCGCCGGATTACCCCGGAAATCCCCCTGCATATATCCACGCAGGCCAATGTCACCAACCTGGAAAGTGTGAATTTCTGGCAGGAACAGGGGAGTCACAGGGTCAATCTGGCCCGGGAACTGAGTCTTGCTGAAATCAGGGAAATTACTGCACAGAGCGGCATCGAAACCGAGGTGTTCGTCCACGGTGCCCTCTGCATCTCATATTCCGGGCGCTGTCTGCTGAGTCTTTATCTCACCGGCCGCAATTCCAACCAGGGAGACTGTGCCCATCCCTGCCGCTATTCTTACTCTTTACAGGAAGAGAAAAGACCGGGAGAATATCTCCCGGTTGAAGAAGACGATAGAGGTACCTATATCCTGAACAGCAAGGACCTCTGTCTATTAAACCGTCTGCCGGAATTACTTGCAGCAGGAGTTTCGGCCTTTAAAATTGAAGGCAGGATGAAGGGAGTCTATTACGTGGGGGGGATAGTGCGGATCTATCGGGCCGCCCTTGATTTGATCAGACAGGCCCAGAGAGAAGGGCCAGGAGAATCGATCCGTCTGCCGGATCACTTCCAGACCGAAGTCGACAAATTAGGGACCCGGGGGTATACGGAAAACTTTTTTGACGGAGTTCCGGGAAAAGAAGACATGCTCTATCAGGGGGCCCGGATCAGCCATGACTACCGGCCGGTGGCTTTAGTGGCCGGCAGCGGCGAGGTTCCCCTGCTCGAGGTGAGGCACCCCCTGGAACCCGGAGACCGGCTGGAATACCTGGCCGGGGGACTTAATAATACTTCTTTTGAAATTACCGCCCTGGAAGACAGGGCCGGCCGACCAGTATTGCGGGCCAGGCCCGGGGAAAAAGTCTTAATGAAAACGTCACCGTCAATTCCATTTAAAGAACACAGTCTCATCAGGACTACACCTTAAAGGAGGCAGCCTTTTCACCTCTTCTTATCCCGCCTGCCGGAATCCGCGGGATTCCGGCTGTCTCCTTCCGGGGCCTTTCCGCTGCCACCGGCCAGGGCGGCAAGCTCATCCCTGGTCACCCCGCTCTCCTCCTTTTTTTGTTTATTATAACGTCGTCGCAAACGCAGTCTGGCCATTCTGCCCATCTGATACTCCTATTTTTTTACCGGTTTTTTCAAGGACAGCCGGGGTCAATTCTTTCTTATCATCTACCAGGGCCTCAAGAAGGCTGTTGTAAAGGAGTTTGTTGATTTCCCGCGGTAATCCGCCGGTAAGACGGTAGACCAGATCATAGCTCCCCCGGCCCAGGAGGCCGGCATCCCCCCCGCACTTCAGCAGCCTGAACTTGACAAACTGTTCGGTTTCTTCGGGACTCAGGGGTTTAAGACTCATGGAAAATGTGATCCTGCCTCGCAGGGAGTTGTAAGACGGCCTTTTGAGCCTCTTTACCAGAGAATCCTCAGCCACCAGAACCACAGTAACCAGCTTCTCCATCTCCGTCTCCAGATTGGAGAGTGTCCTCAGAAGGTGCAGGCCGTCAGCTTTGAGGAAATGGGCCTCATCCACAATAACCACCAGCCTTTCTCCCTGACTGTGCCGGGCCAGGGCCTCATCCTGGAGCTGGGTCAGCCTTCTGTTAGTGGAACGGGCGATCCCGTCAACTCCTGATTCGGCCAGAACAGCTTCCAGAAGCGGCCCTTTGCCCATTCCGGGATAGACAAAGACAAAAGAAGGAAGGAAGCGGTCCTGATTCAGACCTTGCAGAACAAGCTGGGAAACCAGGGTCTTCCCGGTCCCCGATTTGCCGCTCAAAAGAATCAGGGCATGGCTCTCCTCGATGCCGATCTTCATCTTTAAAAGGGCTTCCTCATGCTGACGGGTCCGGAAAAAAAGATCGGTATCCAGGCTGTCCTGAAAGGGATTGCGTTTAAGCCCGAATTTCTCTGCCCAACTGCTGCTTATCATCTATCCCACCTCTTTGTACGGGTTCAGCAGTACCACAGATATGCACAAACAGTCCGGAGCACAAGAACAGGCCTGTATTACACGGACTGATCAGGTGCGGATGGAGGGGTACTGCCTAATCCGTACTCTAATTTTTTGTCCACCATTGCCTTGAATCTCAAAAAGGCCGAAGTTTCAAGAGCACCGGAAAGTTCCTTTTTAATAAGATGGACAGCTATATTCCTTGTATTCCTGCTGACCCGGGCCGCAGGTTTCATCACCCCGTAGGGAGTTCGGGCGGATACCGCCCTGGCCACTGTATGATCACGCAATATGTATCCTATACTCTCCACTTTCTGCCCCAGAAACTCCTCAGCGCATCTGGAGAAACGCACGGCAATCTCAGCCGCCTCTTTCACGGTCAAGGCCATATTAACAACGGAATAGAGCCTGGCCGGGACATCCCCTTCCTGCACCACGGCCTTAAGCAGGGCATAGGCATCCGCCAGGGATGTGATATCCTGGGTCAGAACAAAGATCACCTCATCAGCGGCCCGGAGAAAATCCCTGACCCCGGCACTCATGCCGGCGCCGGTATCTACCAGGACAATATCAGCCTCCTCCTCCACCGCGGTCAGTGAAGAAATCAGCCTGGACCGGTCAGCCTGGCTGGAATCGGCCAGGTCAAGGATCCCTCCTCCTCCGGAAATTATACCAATACCTTCCGGTCCAGGGGTAATCAGTTGCTCTATGGTGGCCCGGCCAGCCAAAAAATCACTGAGATCATAATCGGTTTCTATCCCGGACAGGAGATGAAGGTTGGCCAGCCCCATATCGCCGTCCAGGGCAATGGACATCCTGCCCAGCTGCTGCAGTTCAATAGCGATATTCAGGGTGATATTGCTCTTGCCCACCCCTCCCTTGCCCGAGGTAACGGCAATTACCCGGCCGTAGCGCTTCCCGTCACCTTTGTTATCCCCTTGACGGGCGGCATGAATTTCCTTGAAAATTTCCACGCACCCGGGATCAAAAAAGAGAGAATCTCCCCTGAATATTTTTTCCGGCAGGGCCTCGGGATATTCCGATTCATAAAACCGGATAAGACTTTCTTCCAGGCCTGTCTGCCGGGAGACCTCATCTATATCCAGTAACTGCCTCACGTTAAGCTTTTGTCCCCTTTTGACTTTCGTCTACAAAAATCATGTTTCAAATATTTTCGCTTTTGATTCCCTGAACCGGCAAACCCCCGGATTTTCAGTGTGAAGTACAGCGCTTGCCCTTGGCATCCTTTGGATTTTTGCGGTCCGAAAAATGATTTATAATTTTATATGATATTAGCGGCTTAGAGTCAAGCCCCCAAGGCCTCCTGAATAGTCTGCAGCACCTTATCAAGCTGGAAAGGTTTCTTCAGGCAGGCATAAGCACCCATTTTTTTGGTTTTCTTTATTTCCGGCAGAGAGGCAAGGCCGGTGATAATAATTACCTTGATATCAGGATATTCCCTTTTAATGAACTGCAGGACATCGAGCCCGTCCTTACGGGGCATTTTGACATCAAGGAGGACCAGGTCATACCTTCGGTAGCGGAGTTTGGCAATCCCTTCTAAACCGTCATAAGCACCGTCTACAAAATATCCGGCATTATCGAGGGTCTCCTGCAGGATATTGTTTAATATCTCCTCATCATCAATAACCAGCAGTCTTTGCTGTCCCCGGTCCTTATCAGGGGATTCGACATCTTCTGCTGCTCGGCTCTTGAGCACGCTTTTCATTTCCTGCAACTTAGTGGACTTGTCACAGGGCAGGCTGACCAGAAAAGTGGTGCCCTTCCCCCTCTCACTTCTGGCCAGGATACTTCCCTTATTCAGCTCGACGATGGAATTGGCGATAGCCAAGCCGAGGCCAGCCCCCTCTCCTTCTTTTCTGGTGGTAAAAAACGGGTCGAAGATCTTGCCCATATCCCCCTGGGCTATCCCTTCTCCGTCATCCGTCACAGAAACCGTTACAAATTTTTCGTCTGCATTTGCCCCGAGAGTAAGATTGCCCTTGCCTGCCATAGCCTGCCCGGCATTAAGGAAAAGACTGGTGAAGACCTGTTCCATTTGTTTTTCGTCAACCAGGACAGGCGGCAGATCACCGGGTATCTTGTTGTCCACCTTGATTTCAGCCCAGCTTTCCTGGGTTGAGACAATGGACAGGGCCCTGTTTACCAGTTCAGAAACTCCTACCGTAGAAAATTCCGGCTCAGACGGCCGGGAAAAATCCATAATATGCTGGATAACTCCGGAAATCCTGTCCTCCTGCTCTTCTATGACCTCCAGCCTCTTCAGGACATCTTCCGGGCTAATTCCTTCGTTCACCAGGCGTTTCATGATCTGAAGATTCAGGGAGATAACAGTCAAGGGATTGTTGATCCTGTGGGCGGCTCCGGCCGCCAGATTACCAACGGTGGCCAGACGGTGGGAATGGAATATCTGACGCTGGCTCTCTTCCACCTTTCTCGACTTTTCAGCCAGCTGTTCGGACTGAATGGTCAAATCCTGTTCAATCAGAAGACGTTCTATGGCCAGCCCGGCAGCTGAAGCCATGGTCTGAAAATTGCTGGCCAGTTCACTGATGGGGAGGGACATAAAATCGGCCCCTGTGGAAAAATCAGCTACCAGTTCTCCCAGGACGCTGCCTTTGCGCCAGCTTGACTGACTGCCCGCCGTAAAAAAACTGGCCATGACCTGGGACCCGGAAAACATATTGATTAACTTGGTATCATTAATCTTTTCATGGATCAGGTCATGGCTGACCTCGCTTAATTTGTTAATGGCCTCCGCCTCCACTCCTGAATTAACAGAGCCGTAGCCACTGGTCAGATCCTCCAGATTTACCGGCAGATCAATTTCATTACAGGAAGATCCGTCCATACTCACACCGACGTAACGATCATTTTTAAAGTCTCTGATCAAGCACAGGCAGCGGCTTATATCAAAACCGCTGCAGACCGCATCAACCACCACCCGGGCTGCGCCGTGAAGATCAAATCCGGAATGAACTTCCTTATGGATACTGCTGGAGGCGGCCAGAACCTTATGACTTTCCGCCAGCTGACGGTTATTACGGTCCAGATCCAGATTGGCCCGGCCCAACCCCCTTTTGGCGGAATTATTAAGACGCTGATAGTGCTCCTCATCCCAGCAGCCCAGAACCTTGCTGACCTTCTCCACCTTCTTATTGGCATTACTCATTAAATTATCAATCTTCTCTTCATCAAAGTCATGCAACTGCATAAGCTTTTCCAGGCTGAAATGATAACTGTCATGACTTACCGGCTGGGAAAGGAAAAAATAGCTGCTGCCGATGTGATAACAGACACAGAGAGTATCGGCAAAACGGATGAGCTGAGGGATCTGGGTCTTATCAGGGAATATTCTCTCCACTACCGGCTGATGATGAAGCCACATTGCCCGGCTCAGGGATTCGGGGAGGCCGTAGTGCCGGCCCATAATCCTGCCGGCCTCTACGTGTGTTATTCCGAGAATGGTGTCTTCCAGCTCAAGAGGTGAAGGCCCCTGAGTAGAATAAATGCCTTGGAGTTCCAGCTCCTGGCAGAGCTGGAGAAAGCCGTCCGGATTTTCGAGATAACAGGCCAGCTTACCAAGATCGTGCAGGAGTCCGGAGGCATAAGCTTCGGAAGGACAGGGAAATCCCAGATCCCGGGCAAGGGCCTCGGCAGTGGCTGCCACCCCTATGGAGTGCAGCCAGAAATTGGTGAGCCTGTCCCGGTGCTGGAAAAAATTTTCCGGAAAGGTATCAAATATGGCAACAGACAGGGTGATGGCTTTCAAGGCTGAAAAGCCGATAGCCGCTATAGCTTGGGAAATGGTGGTGATCTTTTTTCTGGACCCCACACCGGCCGAATTGGCATAGCGCAGAATCTTGGAAACCAGCACCTGATCATTTTTTATCAGGTCAGCTATGGAATCAAAGGTAGCAGAATCAACTTCCTCCATGAGGCGAATAGCCTCAAGAGCCACAGCCGGCAGGGTAGGCAGTCTGTCTATATCCAGGACAGAATCAATCTTTGACTTCATTTTATTACCTTGATCAACTCCGGAACGAGGGTCGAGTTAATAAACTTCCGCACTGTTCAATATACAGAAAACAAGGTTAATGAGGGAGATCTGCTGCCTATGATCCCTATTCCTCCGGCATCCCTGTCCCCCGCATCTGCTGTTCAGATTCGGGACAGGATCCTGCTATTTTATTAAAAAAGTCAGATAAAAGTCCACAATTGAAGTCCGTAAATCCACTACCAGTGGATCATCTGCCAATTCCTCAACCACCGCCGCCACCGGCAGGGGCGTTCTCCCCTGTAGATTTGGCGGGTCCCATAATATACTGCCGGGCCACCTTGACCCTGACATTATCGGCAACCTCCAGGGTGACACAGGTATCGGTCAAACCGGTTATCTTGCCGTAAAGTCCTCCTCCGGTTACCACCTCATCGCCTTTTTGCAGACTGTTCAAAAATTCCTGCTGTTGTTTTGCCTTTTTCTGCTGGGGCCGGATCAGCAGAAAATAAAAAACCGCAAAAATCAGGATCAAGGGGATGAATCCGGTAAGGGGGTTCCCAGCCGGGGCATTATTGCCGGCGGCATAAGCTAAGTCTATCATATAATTCTCCTTCTATATGGTTCAAAGATTAGTATTGTGAACAAAGTTGGTTTCTCCTGTCATAAAACTGCCGGCGAAAATCCTCAAAACGGTCCTCTTGTATAGCCTGTCTTATCCCTCCCATAAGAGAAATAAAATAATGGATATTGTGAACCGTATTCAGCACCGGAGCCAGGATCTCCCGGCTCATATAGAGATGACGCAAGTAAGCCCTGCTGAAATTACGGCAGGTGTAGCAGCTGCAATTTTCATCGACAGGACTTGAATCAGCATAATACTTACTGTTTTTTATAACAATTCTCCCCCGAGAAGTAAAGAGCATTCCGTTACGGGCATTCCTGGTGGGCATCACGCAATCGAACATGTCTATTCCCCGCCGGACACATTCCACCAGATTCTCCGGGCTCCCCACCCCCATAAGGTAACGGGGAAACTCCCGGGGTAGAAGGGAAACGGTATATTCCGTTATATCGTACATCAGGTCCAGGGGTTCTCCTACACTGAGTCCTCCCAGGGCATAACCGTCGAAACCGATTTTAAGGAGCTCCCGGACCGCCCCGGCCCTCAGGTCATTGTACATTCCCCCCTGAACGATCCCGAAGAGAAGCCTTCCCTCTTCCACCTGGGCCCCTCGGCTCCGGGCGGCCCAGCGGCCGGTGAGTTCAGTCAATCTTTGGGTTTCCCGACGGCCAAGAGGGTAAGGGATACAGGTGTCGAAAGCCATGATGATATCAGCGCCCAGGGCCTCCTGTACCGCTATGGCATCTTCCGGCCGAAGAAAATGGCGCCCCCCGTCCAGATGGGATTTAAAGGCCGCCCCCTCCTCAGTCACCTTGGTCAGATCGTTCAGGGAGTATATCTGGAAACCGCCGCTGTCCGTCAATATCGGCCTGTCCCAGGCCATGAAACCGTGCAGTCCCCCCAACTGCCTGACCAGGTCATGACCTGGTCTCAAGAAGAGGTGGTAGGTATTGGCCAGGATAATCTCGGCGCCGGTCTCCTTAAGCATATCCGGGGTTAAGCCCTTGACCGCAGCCCTGGTGCCCACCGGCATAAAGACCGGGGTCTGAAAGGAACCGTTACGGGTGGAAACCTTGCCGCAGCGGGCTTCGGACTCGGAAGAACAACAGTGCAGAGTGAAGGGAGAGTTCATAATGCGATCTTACCACAGAAACAACAGATCCCGGATCCCTTTTTCCGCCAACCGGCTGATTTCAGCAAACTCCTCCCGGCTGACAGGGCGTGCTTCCGCAGTGGTCTGAATTTCAATAAGGCGGCGGTCTCCGGTCATGACAAAATTACCGTCCGCCTCAGCCCGACTGTCTTCCCCGTAGTCAAGATCAAGGAGTGCCCGGCCGTCCACCAACCCGGCACTGACCGCCGCCACCGGAAGGATCTCCACCTCTTTTTGCAGAAGACCTCTTTCCAAACATCTCTGAAGAACGGAGCGCACCACCAGGGCCCCGCCGGTAATGGCATTAGTCCTGGTACCTCCGTCGGCATTCAAGACGTCGCAGTCCACCCTGATGGTCAACTCCCCCAGACTGAACAGGTCCACCATCATGCGCAGGGACCGGCCGATCAAGCGCTGGATCTCGTAAGTCCGGCCGGAACGGCCCCCGGCAGCTTCTCTCTTCAACCTGGTATTGGTGGAACAGGGCAGCATGCCGTACTCCGCGGTTATCCAGCCCTGGCCCGTCCCCTTTAAAAAAGGGGGAACACCCTCTTCAACAGTGGCGGCACACAGGACATGGGTGTTGCCTGTCTTCAGGAGAAGGGAGGCGTCCGCTCCGGGCTGAAAATCGTAGTTTATATCTATGGGCCGCAACTCATCAGGAGCACGGCCGCCTTTTCTATCTGTCATTTCCCGGTATCCTCACTTCCTTGCTCCGTATTATGGCTCACCAACCTCCGTACAAAAATACATACCCTGTGGCTGCGGATTGATCATGATAGCTTAAGGCAGCTTAAAACAACGAACGTCAGAAAGATGCAGGCGGTGGCAGTTAGCAATCAACTCCGACAATGATCCTCCGAATTGTTAAGTCTTTTGCCGGAATATCAACTTTATGGTAAAAAGTGTAAATCTCAAATAAAGACAAGTATGATCTAACATTTAATATCTGCCTCGTCTATAAATTTGAAACGGCAGGTTTTCAATAACCATTTTTTTTCGGCAAAAAACCTGAAAAGCAGAAAATAGCCGCTATGAAGACACGAATCTTTTTTCTTTATCTCCTTCTGACTTCATGTCCGTGGTAAATCAAGTTTATGCCTTTGATCCTGAACCCTAAAACCTGAAAATAATGCCTGAACTCCCGGAAGTAGAGGTTATCCGCCGGGGTCTGATCCCAATCCTGCGGGGAACCAGGGTGACTGCCGTCAGAACCGGCCCCAAAGAACTCCGGCTTCCCGTTCCCCGCAAGGACCTGGACCGGTGGATAAGATCAGCTACAATCACCGAATTGTACCGTAGAGGGAAATATCTCCTGCTCCTGAACAATAAGGAGGCAGTCATGATCATCCACCTGGGCATGACCGGCAAGCTGGGGATTTTCCCGGCGGAGACACCAACTGCACTCCATGACCACATCTGTTTCAGCCTCGACAGCGGCCAGGAACTGCGTTACAACGACGTCCGCCGTTTCGGCTGTCTCCAGGTGCTGGCCCCCGGGGAACTGCCTGAGAAAAGCGCCCTGACCTCTCTGGGCCCGGAACCCCTGCCGACAGCTAATCCGGAATGGCTGGAACCGAGGCATCCCGCCTTTAGCGGCCGGTATCTCAAACAAAAGGCGGGCAAAAGGGCCCAGCCCATCAAAAATTTTCTCATGGATAACCGGGTGGTTGTGGGGATCGGCAATATCTATGCCAATGAGATCCTGTTTCTGGCCGGGATCCTGCCGTCTACTCCGGTAGGATCGATAACCAGTGCCCAGTGGCGGAAAACCGCGGCGGTCAGTAAAGAGGTATTGGAAAAAGCGATTAAAATGGGAGGTTCCACTATCAGGGACTACGTTGACAGTTCCGGCAGTCAGGGCTATTTCCAGTTAAGTCTTATGGTCTACGGCCGGGCAGGAGAACTCTGCAGGATTTGCGGGACTCCCGTTAAAAAAGAAATAATCGCGGGCCGGGCTACTTTTATCTGCCCCGGCTGCCAGAATTAGGGCCTATCCCTCCTCCTTGCTCATCTTGTGCCGGTACATCAGGGAATCAGCCCGGGCAAGCAGATCCTCCAGGCTACTGGGCCTGGCGGGATCATATTCCACTATACCGATACTCAGAGTTATCCTGATATCCAGCTTGATATCATCATTTATCTGTTCGAAACGCTCCTGGAGTTTATCAACCAGCTTATTTTTCTCTTCCCCGCGGTCCCTGGTAACCAGCAGGGCGAACTCGTCCCCGCCCAATCTGCCGCTGATATCGGATTTGCGGAGAGAGTTGAGCACTTCCCCCACCTTGATCAGGACCCGGTCCCCGGTTTCATGGCCGTAAGTGTCGTTAATCACTTTAAAGTCGTCAAGATCGGCAAAGACCAGGAAAGGGTTGTTTTTTACCCGGTCGGCAATACTGAGCTGTTTTCTGGCCATCATCATGAAGCCGCGCCGGTTAAGAAGACCGGTGAGCTCATCGGTGATGGTCAGGGCTTGCAGCTGTTCCTCAAGTCTTTTCTGTTCACTGATATCTATAAGGCTTTCAACTACATAAGTCTTATGGCCGATCTCGCAGGAAGAGGCTGTTTTCAGAACATAAATCTGTTCCCCTTTACCGTTGGTCAAGTGCTGAATAATTGTATGAGGACAGTTATCCTCGTTGACAATAGGGCATATTCCCTGCCTATCGGCGCAGGAATATTCATGGCAGGCTCTGCCCGTCAATTCATCCCTGGAAACAGCCAGCATTTCCAGGGCCAGGGGATTGGCATCTATAACCGTACAGGTCTCTACATCAATAATCAGGATTCCGGCCTGTACCGAATTAAGAACGCTCTGCAGATACTGACGGGATTCCCGGATCTGTTTTTCCGCCTTCTTGCGGGCGGTGATATCTTTAAGTATGGCGATTCTGTTCTGCTCCTTACGGTCAAAAACCGGCATGAACTGAAGTTTAATCAGATGATCATTTATCGATAAGGACTCATCTTCACCTATCACTCCGCTTTCCCGGTCCACATCATGGAAGCCCCCCCAAAGCCTGTATTTTCCTTCTCCCTCAAAAGGGAGATTGAAAAAATCGGTTGCCAGGAGAAGTTCCCTGCGCACTCCGGTAAGAAGAGAAGCCGCCTGATTGGCGAAAATAATCCTTCTTTCCCGGGTTATTTCCAGGATCCCTTCAGACATATTTTCCAGAATTACCCGAAGATGATGATTGGCATCAAGAAGCTCCAGGGAAATCTCTCGGGGACAAAGGCGGTCCTTTCCCAGGAATTGCCCCGGAACCGCTGACAGATTCTCCTCCTTGTTATAATATCCTATTACTTCCAGAACATTTTTACTGAGTTCAGGTCCCTTGGCAATACTGGCCGAAACCATCTCCAGGGCGCATTCCTCATTGGTTTCGGCCGCAACTCCGGAGATCAGAACTACAGGTATATCCCGAAGCTGATCATAATCATAGATAATCCGGCAGAGCTGCTCACCGTTTATATTGGGCATAACCAGATCAAGAAAAATTATATCAGGAGGATTCTTCAGCATGAAATCAAAAGCGCTCAAACCGTCCAAAGCGGTATTTACCTTATAACCGGCCCCTTCCAGGGTTTCGGAGAGCATTTTCAAGATCACCGGATTATTATCAATAACTAAGACATTACTTATCATGGGTACCTGAATTAAAAGGATTAGAGAATATTTCCACTTCCTCGCTCCGGATCAGATGCGATTAACCGCACTACCGGCTTTTTTACTTTTTTTCTTTGACTTTTTCGCCCTGCCAGCCCAGTTCCGCCAGGAGGCGGATCATTTTCTCCTTCACCAGGGGCTTGGTTAAGAAGGCATTCATCCCGGCATCATAACAGGAATCCTCATCTTCCTGCCTGGCATGGGCGGTCAGGCCCACGACCTGCAAAGGAGAACATCTGTACCGCAGGCTGACAAACTCCTTCCTCCTCTCCGGTTCAGCCTCAATTTCCCGTATCCTTTGGGTCGCTTCCCTGCCATCCATATAGGGCATCTGCAGATCCATGAAAACGATGTCGAAATCCCGCTGTTTTAATCTTTCCAGGGCCTCAAGACCGTCGGAAGCGACCTCAGCCTCGTATCCCAGCTGTTCGGCAATTATCCTGACCAGCCGCTGATTGACTGCATTATCTTCCACAATAAGAACCCTTACTCCGGATACAGCCCGGTCCTGCAGTTTTTCGGTTTCCGATTTTACTTCCCTGTCTTCCGCAGCCGACTCAAAAAAGGGAATTACAAAACAGAAGGTGCTTCCCTGCCCCGATTCGCTGTGGACAAAGATATTGCCTCCCATAAGATCAACCAGCTGCTGGCAGATGGACAGCCCCAGGCCGGTACCGCCGTATTCCCGGGTAGTAGATCCATCGGCCTGGGTAAAGTTGTCAAAGACGGCATGGATCCTGTCCCGGGAAATACCTGCCCCGGTATCAGTCACCAGAAACTTTATCAGCATCTTGCCGTCCTTCTCCCCCTCACATCCCGCCTTGACGATTATCTGCCCTTCTTCGGTAAATTTGACGGCATTGCCGGTCAGATTGACAAGTATCTGCCGCAGCCGATTGGGGTCCCCCCGGACTCTTCCAGGCACCCCCTCATCGATCTCATATTTGAGATTAAGCCCCTTTTCCCGGGCCTGTATCCTGAACATGTCTGTTACACTGGCGATCAACTCCGGCAGATCGAAAGCGGTCTCTTCAAGCCTCAATTTGCCGGCTTCAACTTTGGCCAGATCAAGAATATCGTTAATCAGATCCAGAAGGCTGCGCGAAGACTGCTTTATGGTCCGGGTATAGTCAGCCTGCTCTTCATCCAGCTCTGTTTCCAGCAACAAATCGGCGAAACCAATGATGGCATTCATGGGTGTCCGCAATTCATGGCTCATATTGGCCAGGAAGTTGCTCTTCATTCGGCTTATTTCCTTAAGCCTGCTGTTGGCCTCCCGCAGTTCATTGGTTTGCCGGGCTATCTCGGTTTCCAGTTTTCTGGCATATTCCTTTTCCCGATCCTGATTAAGGCGGTATTGCCGGTAATTGTCCTCAATAAGACGGTCATGCTGTTTCTTCAGGATGCTGATCTCTCTGCGGGCCTGTTTTTTTTCCGCCACCATTACTTCCTGCTGCTGTTTCAAGACCACCAGTTCTATAGTGTTGTCCAGGAGGCTACGGCAGGCGGAAACCTTTTCCCCAACCTCAGACCTGCCGGAGATAACTATCAGCAAAACAGCATCAAAAACGGAAAGCAGGGTCCCGTAGCAGTCCCACCCCTTCTCCGGCCAGTGCCGGAAACAGGTACCTTCCCTCCTGGTCTGACTGACAAGTTCTTCCCTTGCCGGTACAGACAGGTTGAAACAATGTCTTCCTTCGAGTACCAGGCCATTTTTCAATACCATCAGGAGATAAGCCGCCGGCAGCAGGTCCTCGAGGAGCTGGAGAAAATTCCGCGGGGCTTCATTAACCTCGATTATATCTTCAAACACAAAATCAAAATCCGGTTCGATCATAACCGTAAGTCTCAACCAGTCCTGTAGAGCTCTTTGGCCTTGGCCATTTCACCCGGTAAATCCCGGAGGATAATCTTGTAGTCCGCCATTCTCTCTTTTACATGCCGGGCCAGATCAGGGGGCAATGGGGCAATCGGGCCGGGCAATGGACAGTATTGCATTTTTCCGGCCATAAATTCGGCAATCTGCAGGATGCCGGTGATGCTGTCCGGAGTTCTTTGTTTATGGTTCAGGTGGTGGAACCTGATAGCTTCAATAATTTCCCGGGGCAAACTCCAGTCCCCGGCTAAAACAATGCCAACTTCAGCATGATCGGTACCGATCACCTGCCTTTCACATTCGGTCAGAGACGCCTCCCCCCGGCGATATTTTCTGCAGGCCCGGCGCAACTCATCACCGGCGACCTGATCTTCAACAATCAGGCCGATATCATGAATAATGCCGGCCAGAAAGAGGTCATCTCCTTCCCGACCGAAGAGGCGTTTGGCCATCATTTCCGAGAGAATGGCTACTGTTGCCGAATGAAGCCAGAGATTTTCCCGAGAAAAACCGCCATCTCCGCCCCCGAAAAAATTGCGCAGGGTTTCTACGGCGACCAGATTACGGAGTTGTTTCATGCCGGTAAAAACTACAGCTTTAGAAATTGATTCCACATTCTGGACCAGTCCGAAATAAGGACTGTTTACCAGCCGCAGAAGCCGGCTGACCAGCACAGGATCAAGCCTGATAATTTCCTCGAAATCCTGCATGGTACTGTTCTCGTCATTGGCCAACCGGGTGACTTTGACAGCGACATGGGGGAGCGTCTTCAGGTTGGTGAATTTCTTGACTATTACTTTAGCACTGGGCATAACTTCAACGGATTGTCAGCTTTGTTAAGGTTAAACCTGTTTATCAATTTCTTTCAACAGGGCCTCCAGGTCATCAAACTCTCCGACGGCTTTTTCCAGATCATGCTCCCTGCCGAACTGCTCGACCCGGGAGGCGATCCTGCCAATCCCTTCAATCCCCAGACTGACAGCAGATCCTTTTATGCTGTGGGCAGCTTCAGATACAGCGGCCGAATCAAGTTCAGCCAGCCCCTCTTTTATCTTTTGCAGATCCAGAGCAGATGAATCCCTGAAAAGAGCCAGAAGCTCTCCTGCCAGTCTTTCATCATCGCCGGCCTGCTTCATGAGAATGGTTTTATCCCATTCAAGTTCCGCCATAGATCATCCTTGCTTAAATCCTGCTGTTTTCCGGAAAGATAAGCTGAAATATATCTTATATCGCCTTAAGATACCAATAAATTTAAAAAACAGAATTTATTCTCATCTGCACAATACTTATTTTCTGCTATAAATTCAAAAAAAACTGTCAACTCTGCTCACTGTCAGGTACAGTTACAAAATTTCCAGATCTTATATAAAATAAAGAAACCCTGTAATCTTAACACAGTTTTTTGCTCTCTTGAACGTGAGGTCTCACCCTCTTATATTATACTCACAGGCCGGGACCTATACTCTAAACTCCCTGTATATTCCTGCAAGCCAACGGACTGTAAGTAATGAGCCAATCTGTAGCCAAGATATCCATTGACGAACTTATAGATCTGGTAAAAGAAGGAACGACTATCCGTACCGGAGTAGACATCTTCAATAAAGAGGGTCGCCTTCTGCTCCAGGGAGATGTCCTGGTGGATAACATCAACACCCTCTTGAATATCAAAAAGTTGGGGGTCTATGAAATCTTTATAGACCCTGAAAATGAAGGCGGGTTATGGGACATTAACGACCGGTTGATTACCCGGAGAAATGAAAAAGATAAAAAAAACTATGAGCAAAAAGAGGTCACACCCGAGAGAAAAGCCCCATCCGCCGAACTAAACCGCAAAATAGAGGCTATCCGGGAAACCAGGGCTGCGGCAACGGAAAAATATGACAAGGCCAAAAAATGCATCAAAGAGACCTTGAACCAGATTAAGGAGACAGGTGGGGAATTTGATTTTGAACCGGTGGCCGACACCGTCAACGACGTCTTTGACTTTGTCAACGACAATGAAAACGCCTTTTCCTATCTGACCCGGGAGATTTTCTCCTACGATGATTACCTTTACAATCATTCCATTAATGTCTGCACCATCGGTACAGTGGTGATGAAAAACCTTAATGAGAATTTCAGCACCGTGGTCAACGATCACCTGAACAGCATCGATCTTACCAGCCTTCAGCAGGGGGAGGACCAGAGCAAAGATCTTTTCAGCAACTTGCGGGAGGATGAACTCCGGGATATCTCCATCGGCCTGTTTATGCATGATATAGGCAAGGTCCTGATTGATCCGGAGATTCTTAACAAGAAAGGCCGGCTTACTGAACAGGAGTTTGAAGTCGTCAAGACTCACAGTACCAGCAAGGGAGTGAAGATTTTCGAAAAAAACAACCTGAGCAATCCCTATTACCTGAATATCAGCCTTTACCACCATGCCAGAATCTTTCCGGCAGAAAAGCGCTGCTATCCTGACCACAAGAGTTCCCATGAAATTCCGCCCTATGTAAAGGCCTGCAAACTTGCTGACATCTACGATGCCATGACCTCAAAACGCTGCTATAAAGAGGCCCTTAATCCGGTGGCAGTAGTAACAGAGCTTTTCCACAAGTATGCGGAAAAAGACCGGCTTCTGCAGCTTATTCTCCATTCCTTTATCAAATCCGTGGGCATCTACCCTCCCGGCAGTGTGGTCCTGCTGACCGACGGCCGGATGGCTTTTGTCCTGGAAAGCCTGGAGGACCCTACATTGGTACCGATCACTGATGAGAATAGCGAGCCCCTGAAGCAAAAGATGGAACCCTTTGTTCTGGATAAAAAGACCAGTGAGGAGAAGGGCCTGTATATAAACCGGAAGAAACCGCCCATCGCTCCGATTGACGCCTATAAGATCCTGCCGGACTATTTAAAGAAAACCATAATCAGTTAATCTTCTTAAATCTCAATCCACAAACCTGCCCACTAATTCCGCAGTCCGCCGCAGCAGCTCATCGCTGTGATACAGGGTTACGGAAAAACGCAGGCGGGCAGTACCTTCCGGGACAGTAGGAGGTCGCACGGCAGTTACCAGGATCGATTCCTGTCTGAATCTTTCGGCCAGGGTTATTGTCTCGCGGCTTCCCCCCACCTGAAGGGGGACGATCTGGGTGGGGCTGGAGAAATTGATCCCCCTGGCGAGCAGTTCTTCTTTAAAGAGATCAACCCTGCGGTCCAGCTCCCTGCGAAGTTCCGGCTGTTCCCTGACCAGACGCACCGCAGCCAGGCAGGCCCCGATTATCGGAGGAGGCAGGGCCGTGGAATAGATGAAGGACTTGGCCCGGTTGACCAGATACTCCTTCATGGCCCCGGAACAGGCAACATAGGCCCCGTAAGACCCCAGGGCCTTGCCCAGGGTGCCCAGGGCCAGATCAACCCGGTCCGCCACCCCTTGGGCCTCCAGCAAGCTCCCGCCCTTTTCCCCGAAAATACCGGTGGCATGAGCCTCATCCACCAGAAGAAGGCAATCGTACTTCTCCTTCAGAAAAACCAGGTCCCGGAGGGGGGCACAGTCCCCGTCCATGGAATAAACCGATTCCACAATAATCAGGGCGCGCCGCCTGCCCCTCTTGGCCTTGAGCTGCTCTTCCAGGTGCTCCATATCGTTATGGCGGCAACGGACCAGCCGGGAAGAGGCCAGACGGCAGCCGTCATACAGAGAAGCGTGATTCAGACGGTCAGCGAAAATAACATCATGCCGTCCGGCCAGGGCGGGAATAATCCCGCTTGCCGCCAGATAACCGCTGCCGAACAGCAGGGCAGCCTCCTGGTCCTTAAGGGCAGCTACTTCTTCTTCCAGTTCGTGGTGACCGGGCCGGTCGCCGCTCATCAACCGGGCAGCGCCGGCTCCGGCCCCTTCCTGCTCCAGGTATTGCCGGGCCCGGCTGATTACCTCGGGATGACGGGAAAGGGCCAGATAATCGTTGGAGGAAAAGTCATGGAAAACCTGGCCGGTATTGCCCGGATAAGGAGGGATGAGCAGGCCTTGGGCATTCTTGTGAAAAGGGGAAAGGCGGCGAAGCTTGCCTTCTTGGCGCCTGCGCTCCAGCCAGTTCAGGAATTCCATAACCTGCGGATATCATCTATAAATTGCAGATCCTGGGCAGTAGATCTGCCGCGCTGGGTGAGATAACCTCCGATCATCATGCCGTCCGCCCCGGCCATAAAGGCGGTGCTCAGGAAATCGGCAAGAACTGATTCCCGGCCGGCTGCCAGTCTGAGGGGGACATCCGGCAGAATTAGCCGGAAAATGGCAATAGCCCTTAAAGCATCACGTACGGATAGGGGGGAGATCTCTGCCAGGGGAGTCCCTGCCAGGGGAATCAGAAAATTGAGGGGAACAGAGTCCACTCCCAGCTCCGCCAGGGACCGGGCCAGGGACAGGCGGTCATCTTCACTCTCCCCCAATCCTATTATGCCGCCGCTGCAGACCTCAAGTCCCGCCTCCCGGGCATCCTTGATCACAGCGGTGCGCTCTTTGAAGCTGTGAGTGCTTACCACCCTGGGAAAATGCTCCCTGGAACTCTCCAGATTATGATGATAGCGGACAACTCCCGCTTCCTTGAGGAGAATCAGCTCTTCTTTATCCAGGATACCCAGGGAGGCGCAGACCCTGATCCCAGCCCGCTCGGTTATCTCCGGGATCATATCAGCCACCCGTTTGAGGTCATCTCCTGACAGGCTGCGGCCGCTGGTCACGATGGAAAAGTGTCCGGCCCCTGCTTCCCCGGCCTTTTGGGCGGCGGCTATAATCTCATCCTTAGCCATGAGTGGATAAACCGGAGCCTCGGTGCTGTAGTGCGATGATTGGCTGCAGAAAGCGCAATCTTCACTGCACCGGCCTGATTTGGCGTTTACTATCGAACAGAGGGAGACATTGTCTCCCCGTTCCTTGAGCTTGACCTCAAGAGCGGTGGACAGCAGCTCCCGGGTGGAAAGGGAGGTAAGATTATCGGAATGGGTGATGGCAGACATAATTTTAGGGGTCCTGACACCCGGGGACTAAAAGCCCGGGGGCGGAAATCACTGAAAGGGATCCGGCAAAAGCCTCATATAGCAGTGCTACTTCTTTTTAGATTCTGACTTCTGACTTCTGACCTCTGACTTCTTCAGGCCGAACACTCCGCCTTCCTGATCTTTGGGGGCAAAGGCAGGCCCGCCCGCGGTTTTCCGCCGGCGCTTGCCGTTAGGCTGGCCACCGGCAGGCCGCCCCTCGGGCTTTTGGGCGGGACGCGCTTTCCTGGGTCTGATTTCACTGAAGTTAACTGATTGGACCTCCGGTCCTCCCAGAGCCTCCCGGTAGATCAGGTAAAACTGTGAAGACTCGGAAAAGTAACTCTTTTTTTTCAGATGAGCAGGCCAATTCCTGCCGGTATCATGGGCGGCAAAAAGAGGGAGGCGGGAGATGAGTCCGGCTATTTGGGCCCTGACCGCCCTTTTGAGATTCAGATGAGCCATTTCCTGCTCCAGCCGGTCCCGGATATCCCGGGACAGGGAGTAAGCAGCCCCCAGTCCTTTCTGCTTCTCCGCCAGCACCGGAAAATGATGCTGGGCCCAGGGAATCAGGGTCAGCCCTAAGAGAATATATTCCGGCAGAACACATCCTTTTTGGCGGAGGCGGTCGATCACCGCCATTATATCACGCAGTGATTTTGTCCCTGCTTCCTTGTTTTCCAGGAGATAAAGGTAACAGGGATAAATTTCAAAAAACAGGCCGGAGCGGACCGCTAAATCCAGCCATTTGCTGCCGGCAGTTCCGGACAGATCACGGAACAGCTCATCCCTTACTCTGGAGGTGGGGCAGAGATTGATTTCCTCCCTGTGCTTTATAATGGCCTGCCAGGTTTCTTCTTCAACCGTAAAATTGCTTCTGGCGGCATGACGGATCACCCGCAGCATCCGGGCCGGATCCCTGATAATCCTTCTTTCCGGCTCGCCAATGAGGCGGACAATGCCCTTTTTCAGATCATCAACCCCCCCGGTATAATCAATTATCTCTTCAGTGGTCAGATCATAGAAGAGGGAATTAATGGTTAAATCCCGGCGAAAGGCGTCATCAGCCATGGAGCCGTAAGTATTGTTGGCTGCCAGGACCTGGTCTTTTTTATCCAGATCATATTCGCTGCGGCAGCGGAAAGTGGAGACCTCCAGGATTTCGTTGCCGGGAAAAAAGACCTGGACCAGACGGAACCGCCGGCCTATGGTTCGGCTGTTGCGGAAAAGCTTGCGCAGCTGACCCGGCCGGGCTTCTGTACTTATGTCGAAATCCTTGGGAGTTCTGCCGAGATAAAGATCACGCACCCCGCCTCCCACCAGATAAGCGGCAAAGCCGGCCTCATTCAGCTGGGTAAGCACCTTGCGGGCATTACTATCGATCTGGTCAGGGGAAATACCGTGCCGGGACTTGGGGATCAGGGCGGGATCGGGATAGCTGAAACTGTCAGCTCCATTAATTTTATTTTCAGTTTCTTTTTTCAAACCTTACACTGCAGAGAAATAACGATGCTTTTAATTTATAATCTTATTACCCGGGTAGCGCCTTAACGGAAATACCCTCACGGCTCAAACAGCCTCGGCGTCCTCGGTCCTTCTGTTTCCCAGAACCTGCCGCCACTTGCCGGATTCGGCCTGGGAGACAAACTGATCAAAGACCTCTTTTACCGTCAAGATGTCCTTCATTTTATAGGCATTTTCTCCGGAAAAAAACAGGCCTTCCTCGTAATTCCCGTCCCTGGCCTTGATGAGTCGATCAGTTATGCAGTAATGATGGTCGCATTTTTTCAGGCACTTACTGAGACACTTCTCACTTCCGACATTTTCACCTGCCTTAAGTTTCCGGGCGAAAGGGGTCTTAAGGGCCCGGCCCGGCATACCGACAGGAGAATGGATAAGAGTGATATCATCCCGGGATGATTCCAGCAGAGCCTTCTTAAAAGTATCAGAGACATCACACTCCTGGGTCAGGATAAAGCGGCTGGCTATCTGAACCCCGTCAGCTCCATAACCTTCCATCATTTCCGCCATTTCATAACCATTGGTTATACCGCCGGCGGCGATCAGGGGCACCTTCTTGACCACCTTCCTGATTTCCGGGAAAAGGTCGCGCAGGGCAACATCCGTACCGAGATGTCCTCCGGCCTCCTTGGCTTCCACGATAATGGCGGAGGCCCCCAGTTTCTCGGAGAGCTGGGCAAAGGCCGGCGAGGAGACAATAGGGACGATAGGGGTGTTGGCCTCCTTGCCGATCTTGAAAATATCCCGGGAAAATCCGGCCCCGGTTACTATCATATCCGCTCCCGCCTCAATGGAGCCCATGACCAGATTATAGAAATTTTTCATGGCAAACATAATATTCACCGCTATAATGCCACTGGTCATGCTCTTTGCCTTGCGGATATCAGCCTTGAGTTCTTCGACAGGGATCGAGGAGCCGCCGATGGTCCCTATCCCGCCGCATTCAGCAACAGGTGCGGCAAGGGCGGAGGTTGAAACCCTTATGGACATGCCTCCCTGAACCAGGGGTACGGAAGCGGTATAAGGGCCTATTTTTAATGGGGGTAACTTCATATATATTTTCTGTTCTTAGTACTGGCTACAGGGTTCTCAGTTCGAGGGATATCCCCTAAAAGCCTCTCTCTCTCCGGGAGAAGGGTTGGGGGTGAAGGTGTTCCGAGTTATGCCGGCCTGGAAAAATCGGGGCAAAAAACAACCCTGATGGTTAATATCTAATACAAGGTATTTATAATGATACTATTTAGTCTATTTGTCAAGTAAACCTTACTTTTTAATAACTTCATTCACCTTATCCTTTACTTTTAATCTCTCATCTATAGCCTTTAACCATGCAGACCGGCGGTGTTTTAAACATAATCGGCAAGCTCCTTGTTATTTTATCCCTTGTTTTGCTGACCCCCATACCCTTCAGTCTATACTTCCGGGACGGTATGGTAATGGAATTTATCTACTGTTCCCTTATCGGCGGCCTGACCGGCGGGATCTTAGTCAGCCTGTTCCCCCTTCGGAAGGATATGGGCTACCGGGACGGCTTTGCGGTAGTGGTAATGAGCTGGCTGGGCCTGGCTGTCCTGGGTTCACTGCCTTTTTATCTAAGCGGGGCCCTGCCCGCTTATGTGGACTGTTTTTTTGAATCCATGTCAGGCCTTACCACCACCGGCTCCACTATCCTTCCCAAGGTGGAAATCCTGCCCCCGAGCCTCCTGTTCTGGCGGGCCACCATTCACTGGCTGGGAGGGATGGGGATTATCGTTCTTACCCTGGCCATCCTGCCCATCCTCGGAGTCGGCGGCATGCAGCTCTTCCAGGCGGAAATGCCGGGTCCCACCAAGGACAGGCTGGCTCCCCGTATTCAGGATACCGCCCGGATCCTCTGGGGGGTCTATCTCCTCTTTACCCTGGTGGAGATCTTCCTGCTGCTCGTCGGCGGCATGAGTTTCTTTAATGCCGTCTGTCACGCCTTCTCCACTATTGCCACCGGCGGCTTTTCTCCGCATACCGCAAGCGTAGGCCATTACAGTTCAGCCTTCATCCATTACGTGATCATTATTTTCATGTTCCTGGGAGGGATCAATTTTTCCCTCCACCACCGGGCCCTTGCCGGCAAAAGCCTGTCGGTTTATTTCCGCAATGAAGAATTCCGCTTTTTTCTTCTGTTGATCTTCCTGGCCCTGGTTATTATCGTAGCGGCCAACCTGGCTGACCAGCGGCTGGAGGCCCTGGGCTCCGTCTTCCGGGACAGCCTTTTCCAGGTCATAGCCATAGTTACCACTACCGGATTCGGTACCGCGGACTTTGACCAGTGGCCTCCGGTGGCCAAGCTCCTCCTGGTGGTACTTATGTTCGTGGGAGGCTGTGCCGGCTCCACCAGCGGCGGAATCAAGGCGGTAAGAGTGCTTCTTTTCTTCAAGTATGCCCGGCTCCAGCTCCGCAACCTGATCCACCCCCAATCGGTGGGGGCCATCAAGCTCGGCCACCAAAAGGTGCCCAAGGAAATCATGATCGCCATTCTGGGCTTTTTCGGGCTCTACACCCTTTTTCTGGTACTGGCCAGTATTGCGGTCACCGCCCTGGGCCTTGATCTGATTACCGGCATATCCGCAGTCGTCGCCACCCTTAACAACATCGGCCCGGGCCTGGGGGGAGTGGGACCGGGCACCAGCTTCGGCTCCCTGCCTGATTCGGTCAAATGGATCCTCTCTTTCTGCATGCTGGCCGGCCGCCTGGAGATCACCACCGTGGTGGTCCTGCTTTCACCCGATTTCTGGAAAATCGCCCGAAAACCCCAGTTCAGGGGCTGGCTGAAAAAGAAGGGAAAAGGAGAAACAGAGGCCGGAGATCAGAGATCAGAGGTCAGAGGTCGGTAAAGAGTAATGCCTGACTACGACATCATTATAATCGGGGCCGGACATGCCGGCTGTGAAGCGGCCCTGGCCGCCGCCAAAATGGGGCGAAAGACCTGCGTTTTAACCATAAATGCGGACAACATAGGGGCCATGTCCTGCAACCCGGCAGTGGGAGGCCTGGCCAAGGGCCACCTGGTAAAGGAGATCGATGCCCTGGGCGGGGAGATGGGCAAGAACATCGACGAGACCGCCATCCAGTTCCGGAGGCTCAACACCAGCAAGGGGCCGGCGGTCCGCTCCTCCCGGGCCCAGGCGGACCGCCTCCTGTACAGCCGGAGGATGAAATCCGTCCTGGAGCACCAGCCCGGGCTGGATATCCGCCAGGAGGTGGCGGACAGCCTCCTGGTGGAAAGCGGAGAGATCAGGGGGATCAAGACCTCCCTGGCGGAAACCATAACCTGCCGGGCCGTGATCATTGTCTCCGGGACCTTTCTGAAGGGCCTCATCCATATCGGCAACAAGTCCTTCCCCGCCGGAAGGATGGGGGACTTCCCCTCCCTGAGCCTGGCGGACAATCTCCGGGACCTGGGTTTTGCCATGGGCCGGATGAAGACCGGAACCACCCCCCGCCTGGACGGCAGGACCATCGATTACCGGGCCCTGGAGGCCCAGCACGGAGACACCCCCCCCGGGCTCTTCTCTTTCTCCAACCAGGGCAGGTCTCCCGGGCTCCCCCAGCAGCCCTGCTTTATCACCTGGACCAGCGCCAAGACCCACGAGATCATCCGGGCCGGCAGCCACCTTTCCCCCATGTATACCGGAGTCATCCAGGGAGTGGGGGCCCGCTACTGCCCTTCCATTGAAGACAAGGTCAGCCGCTTCCCGGACAAAGAGCGCCACCAGATATTCCTGGAGCCCGAGGGCCTGGATACGGTGGAGGTCTACCCCAACGGCATTTCCACCAGCCTGCCCCTGGAGATCCAGCAAGAGATGGTCAACAGCATCAGGGGCCTGGAAAGGGCCGCCATAATCCGGCCCGGCTACGCCATTGAGTACGACTATGTCGATCCCCTGGAACTGCGGCCCTCTCTGGAGACCAAGAAGATCAGGGGACTGTTTCTGGCCGGCCAGATCAACGGGACCTCGGGCTATGAGGAGGCCGCGGCCCAGGGAATCATGGCCGGAATCAATGCCGTAAACTACATCGGGGAAGAAGAGCCCCTGATCCTGGACCGTTCCCAGGCCTATATCGGGGTCCTGATCGACGACCTGGTCACCATGGGCACCAGCGAACCCTACCGCCTCTTTACTTCCCGGGCTGAATACCGTCTGCTTCTCCGGGAAGACAATGCCGACCAGCGCCTCCGGGAGACCGGCTATCAGCTGGGCCTGGTGAGTGAAGGGGAGTACCGCCGCTTTGCAGAGAAACGGGAAGACCTAAAAAAGGGGCTGAAATGGCTCAAGGAGACCCGCCTCAAGCCGGACCCGGAACTGAACTCTAATCTGGAATCCCGGGGCCTGGCCCCCCTGAAGCAGCCCGCCAGCCTGGCCGACTTCCTGCGCCGGCCGGAGATCAGTCTCCAGGACCTGGAACCCCTGACCGGGATCCCCTTGGAGGTGGCCCCGGGAGTCAGGGAAGAGGTCCAGATCGAGGCCAAGTACGAAGGCTATCTCAAGAGACAGGAGGAACAGGTGGCCTCTTTCCGCAGACTGGAGCATACCAGGCTGCCGGAGGAGCTGGACTACACCGGGATACCCGGACTCTCCAACGAAGCGGTGGAAAAGCTGAACCGCATCCAGCCCCGCTCCCTGGGCCAGGCCTCCAGAATCTCCGGGGTAACCCCGGCGGCGGTGGGCGTCCTCCAGGTTTATCTCAAAAAAGAGGGAAGGGTCTGAAAAAATCGAGTAGGGTGAAGCGGGGTGATCAACTCCGCTTCATCCCTCTCACAGA
>JBKHJR010000006.1:0-56660 GCA_046537975.1 Desulfurivibrionaceae bacterium | reverse complement strand
ATTTCAGCTTTTTTAAGTTCTGCGTTCTCAAGGCTTTCCTTTCCTTTTTTCAGATGAGTTTCAAACTCTTCCGCATCATTGGAGCAGGAGAAGTTTAGAAAGAGAAGATTTAACAGGAAAAAGGTGAAGACGACTCTTAGAATCTTTGCTGACATATTCTTGTCCTTTTGTGCATTGCTGAAGATAGATGATTATAAAGTTATGTGGCCTTAGTCCATCTGAAAAAGCTAAATCGGGATCTTCAAGGTAAGCTGATTATTGCCTGATTGATTAGAGAGACTCATGGAAGCCCTGACTGATTGAAACAGATCCAGGGCACAGTACAGGATGGCCAACAGTTTTTGCTCTCTATGGTTGAAGTTTTCCAGGAAAGCGGGATTATTGTAATCCAGCTCAATGTTATCCGCCTCAAAAATTTTGGAACCGTCGTTACTTAAGACCAGGACGACTGTATTGTTTGTTCTGTTTGTTGCCACTTCGGTTTTCCTGGCCCGGAAAAAAAGAATGAATTGGTAACAGTACAAAAGCAACAGATCCATCCCTTCCTCCAACTGTCTCCGGCGCCCGAGAATCAGAGGAACCTTCCCGGCTTCAAAACTGATTCTGGTAGCATCATCAGGCAGAATTGTGCCAAGCTTTTCCTTGAATCCGGCGATTCTTTCACTGCAAAGTTTATTGATCTGGACGGCCTCTGGAAGTCCTTCCTGTTTTTCGGGTCTTGGTTCTTCAGCAAGCTGTTGAAAGAGAGTAATGATATTGTTAAGGGCCTGTCTGGACTTGTCAAGTGTATTTTCGAGCTCACGTAAATTACCGGTAATTTCCTCATCTGGAGAGAGAGCCTGGACCCGGGGATGGAGTTTTTTTAAGTACAGGTTTTTTAACTCGATTTCACCGGAGAGGTTGATCAGCTCGGAAAGCACAGGCCTGTTAATGGTTTTAAAAAGCAAGCCCCAGTAGATTTCCAGATATAATTTTCTTTGTGGAAAGGAGAGGTTGTGGAGGAGGGAATCGCTTGGTTCCGGGAATGACAGTTTTTCCTGGCAATAGACTCCAAATAGTTTCAGCAGCGGTAGCGTTAATTTGTTTTCTTCCATGAGTTCAATTCCGGAATAATGCTTGCCATTGCCGGTGTGCCATTTGACTACCCCTTCAGCCTGGATCTTCTCTCCGGCCTCCGGCATATTCAAGGTGCAGAATATCTTTTCTCCCGGAGCAAGTTCAGCAGTTGATAAAGCCATGAGACCGTTCCCACTGATATTGCTTGTGGTGGCTGAAATCTTTTGCGAAAGAAACTTCGTTCTTCTATGTAGTTCTAGTGGCAGCTGAAAAGGAAAGCGATGTTCTTTGCGTTTTTCAGGTTGTTCCATGGAATCGTACCGGGATTATTATAGTGGCTTTTATCATGTCCTGGTTAGCTGTGGATTAAATCCTGCAATTTTGGAGCCACCTTAAAAAGTTGTTTAGGTCTAAAAGGTACAGCCTGCCTTTCCGTGGATAATTGCTTTAAATATCAGTGTATTCCGGGTGGACCCCGTGTTCTGTTACGTATAATGAAGTTTTTCAGGAGATGAACAGGATTACCACTGAAGGGATTTTTTTACACAGGGACTGATTGAATTATGATTCATTTCTTTTCAAGTTTTTATGAAAAACTCTGCACAATATATGCAAGTTTCTTCTGTTTTTAGACACTTTTTGTGGATAAGAGAGGTGAATTGTATATGGAAGCGATAAGCGCAAAGCTTGGCACATATCGGCGGAAAATATTTGCCTAATATTCTGGCATGCTTTTGGCAAGTGTATGGAGAAAACGGTTTTAGCCGGAGAACAGGTACTGGATAAATCCATTTATCCGTCAGCTTATTTATCAGAGATTAGCAATTATTAAGATGCCTCGAATTCTTATTCATAGCAGAGATGCAGCCTATGGAAGGTATTTGCAGAATCTTACTGAACAGCTTGGTTCAGGGGTAGACCTATGTCTCAGCACTCCTAATGGTCATGGGCCAAGGGACTGGACACCGGAGATGATTGTCCTGGATGAGGAAGAGTCCTTTGAGGAGGTCAGGAAAAAATTAGGTCGAAATGGAGAGGTCCCTTTTATCGTTATCTCGGAAAATGGAAAAAACAGAACAGAGCACCGGGGGGTTCGGATTTTGCCTAAGCCTCTGGAGGCTGGCCGGTTTCTTGAGGTCCTTTATAGTCATTTTGGTTCTGACCTGTCCCCGGAAAAATCACCCCGATGCGACTTCAGGGCAATTGATTCTTATGCCATGGGTTCCAGCCCGGCAATGAAGGAGATAAGAGACAATATCTTAAGAGTAAGCGATACTACCCTGCCTGTTCTTATTCAGGGAGAAACCGGATCAGGTAAGGGGGTTGTGGCCCGGTTGCTGCATCACTTCTCTTCCAGGGACCCGGAGCGCTATATGGAAATTAACTGCGCCAGTATCCCACAAAATCTGATGGAAAGCGAACTGTTTGGGCACCGGCAGGGGGCATTCACCGGAGCCTGGAAAGATAAGACCGGCCGGTTCCAGATGGCGGCCGAGGGTTCGGTGTTCCTGGACGAAATTTCCGAGATGTCTTCCTATATGCAGGCCAAACTTCTGCATGTCCTCCAGGACGGAGAATTTTCCCCTGTGGGAAGTACAGCTAATGTCAAAGTGGATATCCGGATTATTGCTGCAACTAATGCGGATATCAAACAGATGATGTCTGAGTCCCTCTTCCGGAAAGACCTTTACTACAGACTGGCGGTAATTTCTCTCTATCTACCTCCCTTGAGAGAGAGAAAAGAAGATGTCGAAATTCTTGCCACTTATTTTCTGGAAAAGTACTCCAGATTGTATAACAAAAAACATATCAGGATCTCACCAAAGCTCAAGAGAATGTTTGATGTCCACCAGTGGCCTGGCAATGTCCGGGAGCTGGAAAATATGATAAGGACTCTGGTAGCCCTGGAAAATGAAGAGCAGATATTAGATGAGCTGCAAAGCAGGACAGGCAGAAACCCGGCTGCAGAATATCCTGTATATCCCGGACTTGTAAAGGATGGCCATAGGCCCGGTCTGAAGGAGATCACCGATAATGCCCTGGCAGAAGCGGAAAAAGATCTTATCGCCGAGGCCCTCTCCAGTGTCGGCGGCAACAAGAAGCAGGCGGCTGGTTTGCTCAAGGTAAGCTATAAGTCGTTACTAAATAAAATCAAAACTTATGGATTATAACTTATGCTTCAGATTCCCAAGATAGATTTTCAACCATATGTGGATCTCTTCTGGCGCCGGAAGTGGTGGGTTATTCTGCCCCTGTTGATTACCCTGATCGCCGGAGTTGGATATGTACATGTCACTCCCAAAACATATCAGGCCTCAACCCTGATCCTTGTGGAGGCCCAGAGGGTGCCTAATTCCTATGTCCAATCCACAGTTACCGAGAGCCTGCAGAGCAGGCTGCAGACTATCTCCCAGCAGGTCAACAGCCGGACCAACCTTGAGGGAATTATTAAGGAGTTCGATCTTTATCCTGCCGGGGATCAAGAAAAAACCAGGCTGGTCAGAATAAAGGAAAAGATTATGGATAAAATCCTGAGCTTTGTGCTCCGCGGTCAGTCAGCTGCTGCCGGTAGCGAGAAGGAGGAAGGGCACTCCATGCAGAGCCGGGTGGAAAATGTAAGAAAAAAGATCAATATTTCCATTAAGAACGGAAATCGGGCCTTTGAAATTGTTTTCGACTGGAGGGATCCGGATATAGCAGCCCGGGTGGCCAATGCCCTGGCCTCCCAGTTTATAGAACAGAACCTGGCGGTACGGGAGGAAATGGCCATGGGTACCACCAGCTTTATGACCACCGAGGCGGTGCGGTTGAGGCAAAAACTGGAGACCAAGGAGAAAGATCTGGAGAAGTTCAAAAGCCGGTATATGGGCATGCTCCCGAGTCAGTTGCAGACCAACCTTGACATCCTCAGGCAGCTGAAAGATGAATTGAATAACCTGGAGACCCGCGTGGCTCAGGAGAAACAGCAGGCGGTAATGCTACGCAACCAGATGGCAATGAACGAGAACCTGTTTGCTTCTGATAAGGGTCAAGAATCAGGGCAGGAAACAGGTTCGGGACGGGTTGTCCGGTTGCAGGAGCAACTTAGTGCCCTGAAGTCCAGCTATACTGAAAATCATCCCGATGTCCAGAGACTGAAACGGCGGCTTGAAGACCTCAAACAGACTGAAAGAGAAAAGGAGCGGGATAGCACTGCGGCTGAATCCGGGGAAGAAGAAACATGGTCAGCTTCTGAAAGGACTATCAAGCCTCAACTGGAGCAGATAAGGCGGAGAGTGGCCCGATATGAAGAAAATATAGGGGAGCTGAAGGATCAAATTGAATTTTATAAAAACAGGGTGGAAAAGACTTCTGAAGTCGAGCTTAAGCTCAATGACCTGCAGAGAGACTACGAGTCTGTCCGTGAACGCTATAAGAATCTGGTCAGCAAAAAATTGAACGCTGAAATGGCTGAAGAGCTGGAAAAGCGGCAGAAAGGAGAACAGTTCAGGGTGATAGATCCGGCTGTTGCTCCGGCTACCCCTCACACTCCGAACGTGGCTATGCTCATGACAGTGGCCCTGGTGCTCGGACTGGGAATGGGGGGCGGTCTGGCCTATATTCGGGAGGTGCTGGACCCGGCTTTCTACACCCCGGAAGAAGTGGAAAATTCCTTGGGAGTCGATGTTCTGGTCAGTCTGCCGTTTGTCGATAAAAAAGAGGATAAAAATAATTGAATGATTAATTGCTGTCTTACAGCAACAGCTATCGTTTAATTCAGGTATTCGACTGTATATGGTCAAGTAAAAATGCATCCCGGATCAACGGATAAACGCATAAGGGAGTTATAATGGGTAAAATAGATGATGCCATGAGCAAGGTGGAAAAAGAAAGGGAGAAACAGAACCGGCCGCAGCCCCTGACAGATTTCAGCGCTCCTGATTTCCCGGCCGAGCTGGTTGTTCTGGGCCGACCAGGTTCGGCTGTTGCAGAACAGTTCCGCTTTTTACGTTCCAAGGTGGTATGTCCCCAGGACGGCCGGTGTTTCAGGACGATAGTAGTGGCCAGCTCCCTGCAGGGAGAAGGCAAGACTTTTACTGTCGGTAATCTGGGGGTGACAATATCCCAGGGTATGGACGAACATGTTCTTCTGGTGGATACTGATCTGAGAAATTCCAGGCTGGCCAGTATGTTCGGTCTTGCCGAAGGCTTGCCCGGCCTGTCCGACCATCTGGCAGAGAATACTCCCCTGGAGGAGCTCCTCCAGAAGACTTTAATTGACAAACTGACCATCCTTCCGGCTGGATCACTTGCCGGTAATCCGGCTGAACTACTTTCTTCCAGCAGAATGAAGGAATTTATCCAGGAAGTCCGGGACCGCTATCCTGACCGTTATGTGATTTTTGACAGTCCACCGGTTGAACTGGCTCCGGAATCGCCGGTTATAGCTAATGAGGCCGATGGGACTTTTCTTGTGGTTATGCGGGGTGTAACTCCCCGGGGAATGGCAGCCGCCTCGCTGGAGAGGTTTAACCAGGAAAAATTTTTGGGGGTGATCTTTAACGGATGGCAGAACAGGGAGAAGTACTACAACAAGAAAAAGTACGGCTACGGCTACGGCTATGGCTATGGCTATGGCTATCAGGGCATGAAGAATGCCGAATGATGAAGTAAAGCACTTTGACATTTATTATTCGCAATTTGAAACCCAACATTCGAAGTTCCCATGCTGAAAATATTCAGCCAATATTATCCCATAAGGAATCTTCTCTTCTTCCTGGGGGAGTCCTGCCTCATTGTTGCGGGGCTCTGGTTGACCATGCATCTCATCCATCAGGGGGCAATCCCGGAGGAACCTCTGAGAGAAAAATTATGGATTAGGATAGTTGTGATTACGGTCATAATCCAGCTTAGCCTTTATTATAATAACCTGTATGAGTTCGGTACCGAGTTCCGGATCATGGATTTGACCCTGCGGTTACTTCAGTCAATCGGCGGCTCCTGTATTTTTCTTGCTGCCCTGTACTATATCTTTCCCAGCTTGATCCTGAAGCAGGGTATCTTTTTTGTTGGCCTTATCTTTCTTCTCTTTTTTCTGGTTTCCTGGAGGCTGGCCTATCAGTTTATCTGTCAGAAGCAGTACTTGAGTGAAAAAATAATACTGGTCGGAGACGGCTGCCTGGCCGGGGAAATCAGCCGTGAGATCAGGCGCAACCTGGATTCGGGATACAGGATAGCCGCTTTCTTTGCAAATCCCGGAGCACCGGAACTGGCTCAGGAAATTGGTGCCGATTACTATGATGACTATTCTAAGCTGTGTGCCGTGGCGATAGATAAGGGAGTAAAGAAAATAGTCCTGGCTTTGGGGGAGCGCCGGGGGGAGTCTCCCGTCAGGAATCTTCTTGAGTGTAAGCTTTATGGTATCAGGATCTTCGAGGGAGTTAACTTTTACGAGCGTTTGAGCGGCAAGATTCTGGTAAAACAGACCCCGCCAAGCTGGCTGATCTTCTCCGACGGTTTTCACCGGCACAGAATTATTGTGGCTGCCAAACGCCTTATGGACCTGTTTGCAGCCGGCTTTGGACTTGTGCTCTCTGCACCGGTCATGGGGATCACTGCTGCCGCTGTCAAATTATCTTCTCCCGGGCCGGTATTTTTTTTCCAGGAGCGAACAGGGCAGAGGGAACGGCCCTTCAAGGTGATCAAGTTCAGAACCATGCGCCAGGATGCGGAAAGCGGCACAGGTGCGGTCTGGGCTGAAGAAAAAGATCCGCGGATAACAAGTGTGGGCCGTTTTCTGCGGAAAGTCCGTCTGGATGAGATTCCCCAGTTCTGGAACGTGCTCAAGGGGGAAATGAGTTTTGTCGGTCCCAGGCCGGAGCGGCCTGAATTTGTGGAGCAGCTGCGCAAAAAACTGCCCTACTATGGGGAGCGGCATTCGGTCAAGCCCGGGATAACCGGCTGGGCCCAGATTAACTACGGTTACGGGGCTTCGGAGAAAGACGCCCTGCATAAGCTGGAATACGATCTGTTCTATATTAAAAATCTTTCCCTGATGTTTGATCTGTTCATAATTTTGAAGACCATTAAAACCGTACTGGCCGGTAACGGAGCAAGGTAATTATTTATGTTTATACCCAAAGGCAGGACTTTTATTCTTATTTTGCTTTTCCTGAGCTGTGCTGTCCTGGTCCATGGCCTGGATCACGAAGGCAGTACAGCCATAACCAGCCCTCTGGAGCAGTTCCCGGACCGGATCGGTCAGTGGCGGAGCCTGGGGACTCAGAATATGGAAGGTCGGATTGAAGAAGTCCTAAGAGTGGATGACTATCTCCTGGCCAATTATCAGAACAGCCAAGGCCGAAGAATAAATGTCTATATAAGCTATTTCTCCAGGACGGATCGTTATAAGGGCTACCATTCCCCCTTGAACTGCATGCCAGGTTCAGGCTGGGAAATTGCTGATACAGGGTCAATCACCCTTGAGTTGCCGGAAAGCGGCAACCGGCCGGAGGTTAACCGGATTCTGCTTCAGAAGGGCGGTGACAGGCAGATCGGTCTCTACTGGTATCAGTGCCGGGGCAGGATCCTGGCAAATGAATACCATGAACGGATTTACCGGGTTATCGACTCGATTGTTCAAAACAGGACGGACGGTGCCTTTATCCGGCTCATGGCTACAGAGTCAGAAGGAGAAATTGGACAGGATAGAAAGATGTTGAAAAATTTTGCTGAAAATCTGATCCCGGTGTTGCGGGACTATCTGCCGGAGTAGCTTGATGCCAGTCAGACGGTTTAATCATATAATTATGGTTCTTCTCCTTTTCGCCTCTTTTCTGGGACTCTACTATCCGGTGTTCCTGAAACTCATCCAGGACTGGGAGGTTGATCCCAACTATTCCCACGGCTATTTTATACCGTTAATAGCCGCCTACATGATATGGCTCAAAAAAGACGAACTCAAACAGATAGATTACCGGGGAACCAATTGGGGTCTCATCTTGGTTATCCCGGGATTGCTTCAGTTTTTCCTGGCCTGGGTGGGAAGCGAGTATTTCCTTCAGGGAATTTCCTTGATCGTGGTCCTGCTGGGCAGTGTCATCTACCTTTGGGGCGGCAAAGCCGGACATGTCCTGCTGGTGCCGATTCTCTATTTGATTTTTATGATTCCCCTGCCCGCCATTATCTGGAACCAGCTGTCCTTTCCCCTGGCCTTGACCGCTTCCAAAGCCGCAACCTGGGTGGCCGGCGCCATGGGACTGTCCATCCTCAGGGAGGGGAATGTTCTCACCATGCCTAATATTACCCTGCAGGTTGCTGAAGCCTGTTCAGGGCTGCGCTCCCTGACCACCCTGCTGGCCCTGAGTGCTCTGCTGGCATATATATCCAGCCTGAAGAACTGGAAAAAATGGGTCCTTTTCCTGGCCGCGGTTCCGGTGGCCGTGCTGGGCAATATCTTCCGGCTGACAACCACCGCTTTATTAGCCAACAGATATGGCAGCCATATGGCCGAAGGCTTTATCCATGAATTTTCCGGCATGGTGGTGTTCATCGTAGGCCTTATAATGCTGCTCCTTATGCTGGCATTACTTTCCCGATTGGGAAATCAAGTGAATATTGAATGATGAACTTCAGAATGAGGCAGCAAAAATTGGAGATATGGAGATCGATATTTCTATATATTTCAAGAAGACTGAATTATTTCGTGTCTGTTGACGGGAATCGATTCTGAATCCGAAGGCAGATAAATTAAGACAAAAGGAGGAGCGCCGTGTCATTAACAATACCCCGGAAAGCAGTTATAACCCTATTTTGTATCATTTCCTTCCTGTTTGCCGCCGGCAGCCTCCAGGCTGATGAAAAGACCGGAATACAGACGGAAGGAGACTCGTATATAATTGGCAAAGGAGATACCCTGGAGGTAGTAGTCTGGAAGGAAGAGGAATTGAGCCGGGAAGTCAAGGTCCGGGTGGACGGCAGGATAAGCCTGCCCCTGGTTGATGATGTCATGGCCGCAGGCAGGACGCCAATGGAGTTGAAGAAAGAGGTTGACGAGAGCCTGTCTAAATTTATTGAGGGTCCTGAAGTTACCGTTATTGTACAGGAACAGGGCAGCAAGGCCTATTATATGCTGGGTGAAGTTGAGGGTAACGGGGAATATCCCCTGGACAAGGATTTGACTCTTCTCCAGGCGTTGGCCAAGGCTAAAGGTTTCAGCGAATGGGCGAATAAGCATAATCTGCTGCTGCTGCGCCGGACAGGGGATGGCGGTGAAAAAATAATCAGGCTGAATTACGAAGATATTGTCTCCGGCAAGTCTCCGGAACAGAACTTGATGCTTGAGCCTGGAGACACCCTGGTGGTACTCGATTAAGGGAAGGCAATATCAAATTATGAATAATGAGGTAGGCGGTCCGGGCATTAACTATTCCCATAAAATTCCGTCCTTGGGGTCATTAAAAAAGCAATAAACATCAAAAGACGAGCAAGAAATGAAGATAACGCGACATTTCTATATAAAAGGCGGCTTGCCGGTCCTGATAATCCTGATTGCCTACCCTGCCTGGGCCGTACCTTCATGGCTGCTGAGGCCGGACTTTCAGGTCCAGCAGCAGTATACAGACAACCTTTTCCTGACCGATAGTAACAGGGAATCGGACTGGATCACCCTGGTCACAGCAGGAATTAATCTGCAGGCCCGGGGTAAGACCGGGGAGATGAGTCTTTACTACCGGCCGAGCTATTCTTTATATCAGGAAAACGATGAATACGATTCCCTACGCCATAATGCCGGTCTTAACTTCCGGAAAAATCTGAGCAGGCATCTTCATTTTACTCTGAGTGACTCCTTTACCCGCAGCGAGCAGCCTTATGATCCGGCCCGGGACGTGCGGCCCCCGGATCGGGAAGATGCGGTACTGGAGGAGGCAGACTATACCCTCCGCCAGGGTAGAGAGCCGCGCTCCACCAACACCGCCCGTACCAGGTTGGAATATGAATTCGGTCCCAGGGACCTGGCCTGGGCTGACTACAGTCTGAGGCATTTCCGGAGCGATAATCCCGGTGATGTGGACAGTGTCCGCAGTTCACCCGGTCTGGGCCTGGAATACTGGTTCGCCAGACGTTACGGTCTTGAGACTCGCGTCAGATATATTAACGGCAGCTTTGATGAAACCGAAGATGCCGACATCTTTAATGAAACCGAAGACTTTGACAGATGGTCCGGTAGTCTGAAACTGATGCGTAATTTCAGCAGGTTCATGGATGGCTATATCATGTATAGCCACTCCTACAAGAACTATAGTGAAAATCGGACCGACTACAGCGTATACGAGCCTTCAGCCGGTATTTCCTACCGGTTTTCCCAGGATGGTAGTTTCAGCCTGGGACTGGGTTATAATATCCGGGATGAAGATAATGGTGAAAAGGATGAAAGGATTGTACTCAACGCGGATATAAATCAGACCTGGGATTTTAAACGCGGCAGTTTGCGCCTGCGGGCTGGCAGCGGCTACAATGAAACTCATTTCGGGGCCGAGAACCTGGGCTTTACCATTTATTATCAGGCCGGAGCCTATTATTCCTATCCCCTGAAAAAGCGTCTGTACTGGGATATTGCCGCTGATTATCGGCGTAATGACTACAAGGACGCTGAGCCGGAGCGCAAGGACCATATAATCAGTTTTGGTACCGGCCTGAACTATCAACTGAGCAAACGGGTCAGACTGAGCCTGAACTATGATTACCGTCTGCGGGAATCCGCCCGTGAAATCGAGGTTGGGACTTCCGGTATTATTTATGACTTCCGTCAGCGGGATTCCTCTCTGGACAGGAATGAGTACCGTGAAAATCAGGTTATGCTGAGTCTGAGCTGGTATCCCCGGGGCTGGAAGTTGAATTAGTGAGAATTTTTTCTGAACTTAATAATTGGAATTCAATATTCATCATTCGTCAATCCCGTCATTGTCCAGTTTTCTCCTGACAATAGATGTTGAGGACTGGTTTCAGGTGGAAAATTTAAGACCCTGGAACCCTTTGAATTCGTGGGACAGAAGGGAGTTACGCATTGAGGCCAGCACCCGGCGGATACTGGATCTTCTGGACGAAATAAAACAGCCCGCATCTCCTGCCAGGGCCACTTTCTTTGTCCTGGGCTGGATCGCAGAGCGCCTGCCCGAGCTGGTCCGGGAGATTGACTGCCGGGGCCATGAAGTGGCCTCGCACGGTTATAATCATCAGCTCTGCTCTGAACAGAGTGAAGAGGACCTGGTCCGGGATCTCAGGGACAGCAAAAAACTCCTGGAAGACATAGTGGGTAAAGAGGTAAGGGGCTACCGAGCACCCAGCTTTTCCATTTCCGACCGGATCCTGGAGCTTATCAGGGAGGCGGGCTACAGCTATGATGCCAGCTACAATTCTTTTGCCCTGAACAGACGGTACGGCAGGCCCGACATTGAAGCGGGGGAAAAAAAAGGCATTGCCCGCGCCCTTGGGCAGGACTTTTATGAACTGCCACTGACCAACCTGGAGCTGGCCGGCAGTTTTCTGCCCTTCAGCGGGGGTGGTTATTTCCGACTCCTGCCGGCGTTGGTATTTAAAGCCGGGGTGGCCAGGATACTGCAAAAGCAGGGGACTTTTCATTTTTACATGCACCCCTGGGAAGTGGATCCGGACCAGCCCAGGCAGCACCAGGCCCCCTGGCTGTCAAAGTTCAGACATTATAAGAATCTGAGCAAGACCCTGGACAAACTCCGGGATCTGCTGCAGGGCCTGCCGGATTGCCGACTGATTACCTGCGGTCAGTATCTCCAGCAGTCCTTAAGGGGGAAAAGGGGTAAGAGGAATTAATTTTGGGCCACTTCTTGTGCCCCCGACAGGGACGAAGTGTGTCCGGTTTCAGGAGAGCAGATCTTTTCCGAAACTTCAGAACTGACACGGGGGAAACTTTTAAATCCTGTTCCTCAACCATATGATCCGCCAATATCGATACGAAGACAAACAGGATTGGGACCATTATACACTGAACCACCCGGATGCAACCGTCTTTCATCTTACCGCCTGGAAAGAGTCGATAGAGTCCTCTTTCGGTCACAGAAGCCTTTATCTGATGGCTGAAGACTCCGGCAGGGTGGTCGGGCTTCTTCCTCTTTTTGAGGTCAGAAGTTTCCTCTTTGGCCATTATCTGGTTTCCAGTCCTTTTGCGGAACTCGGGGGTGTTCTGTCAGACAACCAGGAAATAGAAAGGCTTCTGGTCCAGCGGGCGGCTGAACTGGCAGAAGAGAGGAAATGCGACTATCTGGAACTGAGAAACAGGAAAGAGCATCCCGGCCTATTGACTAAATCTCTGTATTATAATTTCCGTCGTGAGATATCACCTGATCACCACGAAAATCTTATGGCCATACCTCGGAAATCACGGGCCATGGTGAGAAAGGGGATTAAAAGTGGTTTGGTTGCTGAAATCGGGGATCATTTGCTGCCGGAATTCTACCACTTGCTTGTCCTGAATTTCCATCGGCTGGGAACCCCGGTCTTTGCGAAAAGATACCTTGCCGGCCTTCTCAATAAAAGGGAACTTAAAGCAACCATCCTGCTGGTCAGGGCTCCGGATCAGAAACCCTGCGCCGGGGTCCTGTCATTTTTTTTCAAGGATCAGGTTCTTCCCTATTATGCCGGATCCAACTTCACTTACAGAAGTCTCGCACCCAATGATTTTATGTACTGGAAGCTTATGCAATACGGCTCTGAGAATGGCTATAGGATTTTTGATTATGGAAGGAGCAAAGAGGGAACGGGGTCATTCAGTTTCAAAAAAAACTGGGGCTTTAAACCGGAACCTTTGGCCTATCAGTACCATTTGGTGTCAGCGGACGGACTGCCTGATTTGAGTCCCGCCAATCCAAAATATCAAAAGAAGATCGAGATGTGGCAGAAACTACCTCTTTGGGCAACCAGGCTTATGGGGCCTAAGATATCCAAGTATTTGTGTTGAAGGCAACAAACTAAATGAATCTCCTCTATCTATCCCACCGCATACCCTATCCCCCCAATAAAGGGGACAAGATACGGTCCTTTAACCAGGTCAAGTATCTTGCCGGGGCAGGACATAAGGTCCACTTAGTCTGCCTGGCTGATCAGACCGGGGATACTGTATACAAAGAAAATCTTCTTGCCTGGTGTAAAAGCGTCTACCTGGAATACAGATCAAAGGACAGGGCCAAGGTATGCTCCCTGCCCTGGCTCTTGAGTTCACTTCCTCTTTCTGTTCCCTGTTTTTACAGTTCCGGTCTCCAGAAAGAGGTGGACAGGCTGTTGCAGGAGGAGGACATTGAGGCTGTGGTTTGTTTCTCTTCGGTTATGGGAGAGTACATAGTCCGCAGTTCAATTCCGAATTTGGATGATTTGATCCTGATCATGGATTTCTGCGATCTGGACTCGGATAAATGGCTGCAGTACAGTACAGGTACTCTGCCTCCCATGTCCTGGATTTATGCCCGGGAAGGGCGCCTTTTGCTGGACTATGAAAAAAGGCTGGAGGCGTATTTTGATTATTTCCTGTTCGTAACCCGGGCGGAAGCCGACCTCTTTATTTCCCGCGGCGGTTCCGGAGAGCGGATACGCATACTCGCCAACGGTGTGGACCATGACTTTTTTACTCCGGCAGGAGAAGATACCGGACATGATTCCACCGGAGAAAAAGGCCCTGTCCTGATGTTCAGCGGGGCTATGGATTATCATGCCAACGTGGACGGAATCAGGTGGTTCTGCAAAGACGTCTGGCCGGGATTGTCCGGGAAAGTTTCCGACCTGCGGTTACATATAGTGGGAGCAAACCCGGTTGCCGCAGTAAGAGGGCTTGCCGGAGAAAACGTGGAAGTGACCGGATATGCCAATGATATCCGGGAGTATTACCGGAAGTCGGATATCTGTATAATCCCGTTGCGTCTGGCCAGGGGGGTGCAGAATAAGGTCCTGGAAGCCATGGCCATGGGCAGGCCGGTTGTGACAACTTCCAGGGTGCTGCAGGGCATCCCGGCCACTCCGGAGCAGGATCTGCTTACTGCCGATACCGCCCGGGAGTTCGAGCGCCAGGTCCTGAGGCTGCTGAATGATTCCGAGCTTGCCCGCACAATTGGTAATCAGGGAAGGAAGTTTGTCCTCCGGCATTATGACTGGCAGCAGAATTTGCAAGGACTGGACAGTCTGCTGCAGGATAAGCCGGGGAAAAAATCCGGAAACCCCGGCTGGAGAAGGGGGCGCTTCAACCCCGTATACTTCCTGGTTTTTATCCTGGTTCTGTTCTTTGTCAGTCTCTGGCCCATGGAAGTGACTTCACCCGGTGCAGCAATTTTATACAGGATTGATCCTGATCTGCAGAATTTTATGCACTTGCCTTTTTATATCCTTTTCGCCCTGCTCTTCCTGGATCTCCTGGAAAATGTCAATCTCGGTCGCGGCCGGAGGCTGGCGATTTTTGCCGGAACGGGTACAGCATTCTGTCTTTTACTGGAAGGTGCCCAGCTTTTCGTTCCCGGCCGCTATTTTTCCGTAACCGATTTTCTGGTAAACGTAATCGGCCTTCTGGTCGGAATGGCTTTGTACAGACTGCTTTTGGGAAAACATGGCTTTTCCCAGGGAAAACTCACGACAGGCATTTGATGAAAATACTGCATATCCTCGATCACAGTCTTCCTCTCCACAGCGGCTACACCTTCCGGAGCCAGAGCATTTTCCGGGCTCAGAGACAGCTGGGTTGGGAGCCGGTGATTCTGACCAGCCCAAAGCACGAACAGAGCTGGAAAGGAAACTGGTTTGATAAAGAGGAGATCAACGGTTTCACTTACTACCGGAGCGGATCCCTCCCGGAATCCGGCTCTCTTCCCGTTCTTCCCGAACTGCGGCTGGTCAGGGTATTGAGACGCAGGCTGGAGGATGTTCTGGACCGGGAGAAGCCGGATATCATTCATGCTCATTCACCGTTTCTCAATGCCATGGCAGCCTTAAAACCGGCCAAGAAGAGAAAAATCCCCCTGGTTTATGAAATCCGGGCCTTCTGGGAGGATGCCGCAGTGGATCACGGCAGCTATGCCGAAGGTTCCTGGAAATACAAACTGACCAGGTGGATGGAGAGCATGATCTGCCAAAAAGCTGACCAGGTTGCTGTGCTCTGTAACGGTCTTAAAAACGACCTCATACAACGCGGCATCGCCGAAACAAAGATCACCCCGGTTTTCAACGGCATTAACCCTGAGGATTTCAAGCCCACTCCGCCGGACCGGGAATTTCAAGAACAACACAATCTACAGGGCAAAAAAGTAATAGGCTTCATCGGTTCCTTTTACCGGTACGAAGGTCTGGACCTGCTCATCAGGGCCTTTGCTCGACTCGCCCCTGACCATCCGGACCTGGTTCTGCTTCTGGTCGGCGGAGGGGAAATGGAACCCGAACTAAAACAACTAATTTATGAGTTAGAAAAATCATATGGGGTCTCTTCTGGACTTTCCAGCGATAAGGTCTCCCAGCCCTTAAAGGGACGAATAATCATGCCTGGCCGCCTGCCCCATGAAAAGGTGCCCGGCATTTATTCTCTGATAGATATCCTTGCCTATCCTCGCTATTCCATGCGTCTGACCGATCTTGTCACCCCACTAAAGCCCCTGGAGGCCATGGCCATGGGCAAGGCTCTGGTAGCCAGTGATGTGGGAGGACACAGGGAACTGATCAGAGATGGTGAAACCGGCCTTCTTTTTCAGGCCGGAGACGAACGGGCTTTGACAGAGACTCTGGGCAGGCTTTTAAACGATATTGAACTGCGCAGGCAGATTCAGTCCAGAGCTGGTGAATGGGTGCTGAGAAATCATGTCTGGGAGAAGACTACCGCTGTGTATGCTGAGATGTACAAGCAATAATATGTAAAATAAATGACAATGATAAGCTGGGAGTCACTTAAAGCTAAATGAAAAAGGAGGAGCCGCAATGTCTGAGGAAAGAAAATACACTGATGAAATGCTCCAGCGCACCTTGCTTTATTTTGATCGGCCTGCAGTGGATACTGTACGTGATACCGTATTTGCCATTTCAGGTTTTGGCGGAGTGGGGGCAATTACCGCGGAATTGCTGGCCCGTTGGGGAGTTAAGCGATTCCGTCTTCTGGATATGGATGAGTATGAACCCTCAAATATGAACAGACAGCTTTTCGCCACCTCAAGGACTTTGGGCCGGCCCAAGGTGGAAGTAGCGGCTGAACGCATCCAGGAAATAAATCCTCATGCCGAAGTAGAAACGACGATTGCCGAGAGAGTGGACAACGATAACGTGGAGCGCTTTGTAAAAGGGGCCGGGATTATTATCCAGAATGCCGATCATCCTTCCTGCAGACTCTTTTATCTGGCCGGGCGCCGACACGAGGTCCCACTGGTAAATGGTCATGCCACTGTCAGTGGCGGCAGAGTACAGACCTTTGACTATCGCAACTCCGAGTACCGGAACCCTCTGGATGGCTGGTGGCAGCGTTTCAAGTATGGGGCTGAAGCCAAGCCCCTGGAAGAGATGGATAGAGGTGAGGTTGCTGTTTTTGATAAAAGAAATGTCCATCCCACCGCTCCTTCCTTGAATTTTGTAACCAATCTGGTGGGCTGTCTGATTGTGGCCGAAGCGGTTAAGCTCCTTTCGGGAAAAGGAAAGTGCGTACTTTATCCCAGGTATCTGACTTTTGACACTTTCAACAATCACATGAAAGTGCGCAACTCCCACTCACCGTTTAATCCGGATAATATTAAAAGAGTAGTGACAGTAGCCAGGTCAAGATTGGGTTTTCAGTAGAGACGCTGACTAAATTAAAGTCATGGATGGATCATATTTTGAGTCCCGGCTACATATGGGAATAAAAGGAAGCAGTATTAAAGGAGGCAGACAATATGCGGCTGTTAATTTTTAATCTATTAGTTATCTGTTTTTTACTGCCGGTTAATGTATCCGCCCAAGGTGTATCTAACTACAAACAATGGGAAAGTCATCCTGATGTACCAAGGATAAGCGCAGAGGAAGTAAGTGATATAGTTAAGAGGGGTGAAAAGGTTATCTTTATATATGCAGGCTATAAGATAGAAGATACCATCTGTAATTCGATATACATACCATATACTCTGGTTCCTACGTTTGGCAGCGGTGCCAAAGTCAGTCCCAGGTTCCCGAAAGACTGGTGGGTTCTGGCCTATTGCCCCTGACCATCAGAAGAAGACAGTGCCCGTGTGGTACAGTGGTTCCGTCATCTTGGCTATAAAAATGCTTTTGCCGTCAGGGGAGGGGTGAAAGATTTAAAAGAGGCAGGCTTGGCTACTTGCCCTTCTTCAACAATGCGTAAGATTGAGTAGATTATTAAGAATCAATCCCGGCAGAAAACAAGACCTTAAGAATTAATTAAAAATGATTTGTGCTGTAAATTTTTAATATAAAACAGGAGATTAAAGCGCAAGGCCTGTGAGCAAGGATATAATTTTTATGCTTGGCTGTCCTCGTTCAGGGACTACATTTTTGAATTCCTTGATAAGAGATGAGATGGATGTGGGGTTTGGACCTGAATTACAGATGATACCAAAATACTATAAGAAGAAGCGTCACTATGGAGACTTAAGTGACCGGAATAACTTTTCACGTCTCATTCAGGACATGCTCAAAGAAAGATATTTTTATATTCTTGAAAATAATTATAGTGAAAAGCTTGGCGTAAAAATAAAAATAACTAAAGAACATATAATCTCCCAAGCGCCTGAATTATCTCTATCTGGAGCGATATACGGCATTCTGAAATCCACTGCAGATGTATTGGGTAAAAAGCATGTAGGCAATAAGCACTTAGCAATGCTGCTTCATCCTGATTGGATGGAAGAGCTTTTTCCTAACTGTAGAGTAATAAACGTTATTCGAGATGGTCGTGACTGTGCACTCTCTCTTACAAAAACTCGTTGGGGACACACCAATACTTATGCTGCAGCAACTTTTTGGGCAAAAAATATAGACAATGGCAGAATGCTTGCCAAAAAGTACCAAAATGGAAGATATATGGAATTACGATATGAGGATTTTTTGCAAAAACCTGAGGAAGAGGCTTATAGGCTATGGAGATTTATTAATAATCAAAACAAGACAGAGAATGGACATAAATCATTTTCCCATATCAGTTCACAGGTTCGGGCAGGAAATTCCAATAAATGGAAGGATAAGATGTCTGTTCGTGACATTGCCATTTTTCAAAATATCGCTGGAGAGCAGTTAAGGGTTAATGGCTATGAAATTGCACCTTGCACCCAAAAATTATACTTCTTTCAGAAATGGTATTATGCATTGGAAAATGAGATACATCGTGAATATAAAGTGAGATTCAAGAACAAATTGCGAAAATAGTGTCAACTAAGGCGCTTATCTGCTGAGATTCGTACTACAAGTCGAATACTTAGCGATAAAATTTAAATTTTTAATTTCAGTAACCTGATTGCCCGGATGCATGTTCTATTCTCAGAATAAAATGTCGACACGAAGAAGTGCTTCACCTGATTGGTCCCTTGTGGATCTTTTGTTGTCTAGTATTACTTTTAACAACCGAATTAAACTGGAAAGGCTGCTTCAAGAAAAATTTAGTTTCTCTTTTGTCTTGCCAACAAACCAGGGGCGGACAGCTATAATTCTGGCCATAAAAGCTCTGGGGCTCAAAACAGGAGACAAGGTGGCGTTACCTGCAATTATTTGTCCTAGAGTAATTAAAACATTGCTTGCTGCACAGTGTCGACCTGTAATTATGGATGTTGAGCCGGATATGCATATGAAGGTCAGCGAAGTTTTTGATAATGAAAACGATCTAAAATGCGTCATAGTACCTCACTTGTACGGGATGTCTGCACCTATTGGCGAATGGCAGGCGTGGGCACGACTGAACGGCATCAGATTGATAGATGACGCTGCCCAATCCGTAGGAGTAGCCCATAACGGGCAGTGGTTAGGCACTTTTGGTGATGCAGGAATTTTAAGTTTCGGGCGATCTAAGAATTTGAGCCTACTAAGAGGCGGTGCGATGGTAACCTCCGAAGAAAAGTTAGTCGAAAAGGCAAAGAACTATCCCCTTCCCCGGGAACCGGTTTTTTCTGTAATACGGCGCATTATCAGTGGGACTCTTAATGATCAGTTTAGATGGACTTTGCAAAAAACTGCTTCGTTATCAAAACACATTCCTATAAATAGCGGTTCAGATAGTAAATCGAGGACTGGGTACATTGCTTTGTTAAGTGAAGTTTTTCAATTGACGAATACGGAAGCCGGTCTCGTCTGTCTTGCTTTAAAGAGAATGCATAATATTCTGCAAGAAAGAAGATCAGCAGCAAAAGCGCTTCGCAATTCACTGCGACAATTTGATTACTTAAAGCCCATAGGGCCGGATGATGCACCATCTCGCAAAATTCCCATTCGAGTAACCAACCGCTTTAATTTGGATAAGATCTTACGTCATCTTGAAATTTACAACGTAAATGCCGAAAGAATCTACAAACCGTTACACTTGAGAGAGCCTTTTTATCAATACGCAAACAGATCTCTTCCCGTAGCTGAATTTTGCTGGCAGAATACATTATTGCTCCCCAATCCGGTTTTCCAGAGCAATAAGTCCATGGACTCGATCATTTATGCCTTTGAACACATTCCCAAAGCCAGTTCCACTTAAAGATGTTTGCAGAACTTAAAAAACTAATTCGCCACTTCTCTGCTTACGGAAGTGCAACTGTCCTGCAGAAGGGAGTCGGGTTCTTTATGATCCCGGTTTATACCCACTATCTTTCTCCAGCGGACTACGGAATTCTTGAACTATTGGATATGACGATCACTGTCATTACAATGCTTATTGGTTTGCGTTTGGGTTCTGCTTTGATCAGGTTTTATCATAGCTATGATACAGAAAAAGACAGACAAGAAGTTTTTTCTACCAATCTGATTTTCATTGTTTCTATGACAATCATTGTGGTTCTGATTTTAGAAATTTTTGTAACTCCTTTTTCGAAATTCATCCTGGGTAATTCTGACTATTTCGAGTATCTGCAGATAATGTTTCTGGCTATGGGCTTACAGACCATTGCCACTGTGCCGCAAAATTTGTTGTTAGCGAAATTTCAGTCTGTCCAATATGCAACAATCACCATAGTTACTTTTGTTTCCTATCTTACCTTGAATATATTGTTTCTAGTAGTGTTTGGATGGGGGCTTATGGGGCTCCTCTACAGTATTCTGATCACTAAAATTTTCAATAACATAATGCTGTTTTTTGTAGTACGCAGACATCTGAAGTTGTCGTTTTCCATGGAAAAATTAAAGTCTATGGTCAAGTTCAGCTATCCTTTGATACCTGCTTCCTTAGCTATGTTCAGTATCCATTTTTCTGATCGTTTTTTTGTGCAGCACTTTTGCGATCCTGATGAACTGGGGGTGTATTCATTGGGATATAAATTTGGAATGATCATCTCTGTCATTGTTTCTCAGCCCTTTTTTCGCATCTGGAATACCCAGCGCTTTGAGATAGCCAAACAAAACAATCCTGGCCCAACATTGTCCAGTTTTTTTTCTTATTATGCTTTAATAATTTTAACTGCCGGTCTTACAATCGGAGTTTTTAGTGATGAGGTTGTTAAAATCATGGCCCCGGACAGTTATGCTCGTGCCAGCAACTTGATAGTGGTTATAGTGCTTAGTTATGTTTTCAGCGGGATGGCTACCTTTTTCACTTTGGGTACCATGTTGGTCTACAAGTATAAACATACTGCTTATATACTGGTTTCTATCGCAATTCTTAATGTCTTTCTCAATATTTTGTTCATTCCATCCTGGGGGATTATGGGTGCGGCCTTTTCTACAGTGCTTACTTTTTTCATGCTCTGGATTGTAACTATGCTTAATTCCCAAAGGCTTTATTATCTGCCTTTGGAGTTGCGCAGACTTGGATCCCTTTCTCTTGTCGTTGTAATTACTTATTGTGCAAGCTGGCTTATAGATCAGTCTCTTATAATTTCTCTTGGAATTAACACCTTACTTATGTTGAACTTTCCTGTCCTTCTCTGGCTCCTGGGATTTTTTCAGTTTGAAGAACTGGCCAAGGCTAAGGAACTGCTGGTAGCATTCAAGTATAGGCTTCTGCAGATAAGTTCAAATAGTTCAAAATCTTATTAGTGTGGGTTCCATATAACAACAATGAATTTCAGACTGGAAATACTGGCTTTTCACCGTATCCTGCCCAGGGAGGAAAAATATTTCATCCCTCCTATGGCTTACTCCAGAAACTCTTTTGAAAGTCTGTTAAAAAGTCTATCTAAACGTTATCAAATTATTTCTTTGGGTAAGGCAGTAAATAAAATAAGAAATGGGACAATGCAAGGATCTGTCATAGCCCTGACTTTTGATGACGGCTATCTGGACAATTATCAAGAGGCCAAACCCATATTGGACAAATACGGGGTTGAAGCGACCTTTTTTGTACCAGTCCAACCAATAGATTCCGGGAAGGTTTACTGGTGGGATCATTTGTATGACGTATTCAGGCGCAACTTTGAGGATTTTACTTTGTGGCTGGAGAAATTCCAGATTGGGTCCGAGGTGCTGGAAATGCAAGGCAAGGGGAATGCAGTAGATTTATGTGCCCGCAATCTGGTCAGAAGGCTAAATAGCATGACCTTGGAGCAAAGAGAAAATATTCTGCAGGCTATGAACTCGGAATTTGGGGCATATACAGGAAAAAGGCTGCTTATGAGCTGGCAGGAAATAAGGAGATTGGAAAAGGATGGTTTTGAGATCGGTTCTCATACTGTTTCCCACGTTCCCCTGACAGACCTGTCTATCCCCAGGGCGGAGCAGGAAATATCAAAATCTAAGTATCTGCTTGCCGAAAAGGTCAGTTCGGGGGTGCAGGGTTTTTGTTATCCACGGGGACAATTCAATCCGGAACTGGCAGATTTAGTGCGCAATGCCGGCTATGACTATGCTGTAACGACCAGGTTCGGTGCCAATGGTCCCCGGGTTGATCCTTTCTGCCTGCAACGGCGCAATATTTCTGATTATAAAGGTATACGGTCCATGTTTCCAGTAACCATGCACATGCTGGAGATTTCAGGCAGGCTGGACAGTGTCTTGGCCTCAAGGAGGAATTAATGCTGCCATTGAAGACTCTTCTTTACTTAGGCCTTTTCGGCATAGCTGTGCTGGGGGCTATTTTTTATCATCCCATTGTGGGCATTTATGCCTACTTAGGCACCTATAATATCAATCCCTTAGGCCATTGGTGGGGAAGCTATCTTCCGGACTGGGCCAGCCGTTATAGTATGATTATAGTTATAGTGACTACATTTGGGGTCTTGCTTCATCTTGGTAAGTTGCGGCTTGTTACCTTGGTGGAACGTCAGGAGATATTGCTTCTAATCTTTTTAGGTATTATTTGGTTATCGGTGTTGTGGGGACAGGGCTGGGAGATCAATTACAATGTTTATAAGATGGGAAAAGTCGTCTTAGTCCTGCTGATAGCCTCTCATGTGATCACCACCCTCCGCTTTTATGAGGGTATGCTCTGGGTCTTGATAATTGCCGGGCTGTACCTCGGTTTCGAGATGTACTCCGGGGCCGGAATCTATAGAGGTGGACGGTTTGACGTCGGTGTAGGCGGATCTGATTTTAGCGAGGGCAATTTCCTGGCTGCTCACTTTGCATTTCTACTACCATTGGCCGGGATAATGTTCTTGAAGGGGTCTTGGAAAGCCAGGTTTTTGGGTCTGGTTTCAGTAGTATTCATGCTTAATTCAATTGTTTTGACCAGATCCAGGGGGGCATTCCTTGCTCTGGCCATAGGCATGGTGGCGGCTTTTATATTTTCTGCGAAATTGCGGGTTCATAAAAAAAAGGTCGTGGTTTTGATGATGCTTGGAGTAGCTGGGGTTATGTATTTAACAGATCCAGGTTTCTGGGGACGTATGGAAACTATCCAGGTAGGTGGTGAAAATCTGGTGCAAACCAGGGATACCTCCGCTGCAAACAGGCTGATCGCCTGGCGCGGGGCTTGGGCCATGGTCCAGGATTATCCTCTGGGGGTGGGCGTAGGATCTTTTTTTGATTTTATAGGACAATATGAACCGAGCATCCCGGGCAAAGACACACATAACACTTATTTCCGCTGTCTGGCTGAATTGGGATTTGTCGGCTTTTTTGTATTAATGCTCCTAATCGTCAATGCTTTTTGGATGCTATTTTCTTTGGATAAGTCCGCTCGGAGTTTAAGTGAAGATCGCAGGCATGCATATCATCTGCATGTTTTTGGGGTGGCAATTGCTTTAGTGGTCTATCTCAGTGCTACAATGTTCATTTCTTCCACCTACATCGAAGAATTCTACTGGCTGCTCATGATGCCCGTTTTCTTAAAAAGGGCCCTGGATAATGAAATGGAAGAAGCAGGGATGCCGGAGGTTAGAAATCTGTAATGCTATAAGGCCAAGAGAGGATTACAAATTGATTCGATGAAAGTGCAAGGTGGAGATAGAAGGAAAATGTTTGATATCTGGAAAATACCGACATCATCGAGGTGAGGTATCTACGTATAAGCGATAAAGACATAGTCCGTTTTCTGGTCACTGCTCCCAATTCATTATCTGAAATTAAATATCCCCTCTGTTTTTAATTATTAAGAATAATTGAGTGCTGCCTTTTTGCTGGAATGGAAGTGTATTAGCGCGGAAGCTCCGGAATTTTCACCAAACAGTCAAGAAAAATGGTAGCTATTATCATGAATAAAGCATTCCAGTCGTCTAACCTTCGAGCTTCCCGGTCTTCAAACCATACAATCAAACTATGCCTCATTTCCCCTTTTCCTCCACCTTACGGAGGCATGGCTATCCAGGCTGAAAAACTGGCTGGACTTCTGCGTGAAGATGGACTGCAAGTGGAGACAGTGCGAACCAATCCTCTGGATTCAGGGAATGGCAGACTTGCGGCAACTATTCCCGGGGTACGGACGGTATTTAATCTGGCTCATTTTATGTTGAACCTGCGCAAGGCATTGAAACAATGCGAAGTAGTCTATTTTTTCAGCGGCTTTGTGAATTTTTTTTTCTGGGTCACTTATCCGGCACTTTTGCTGATTAAACTCTACCGTAAACCAGTCATTCTCAGCGCCAGGGGAGGGGATGCCCGCAGGTTTTTTATGAAGTATAAAAAACTTGTTTTTCCGGTATTGAGAAAGGTGGATTTGATTACTACTCCATCAGGATTTTTACAAAATGTTTTTAAGGAGACTTTGGGACTTGAGCCAACAGTTGTGCCCAATATCGCCGATATAAAACAGTTTGAATTCATTCTCAGGAAAAAATTTCGACCAAGGTTACTCTGTACCAGGAATCTAGAGATAATTTACGGCGTGGATTGCGTGATCAGAGCTTTTCAGTTCGTTGCAGAAAAATACCCTGATGCGCACCTGGGGATAGCCGGAGAGGGGAGCCAGAGAAGATATTTAGAACAGTTGGCACATGATTTGTGTATCAGTGACAGGATCACTTTTTATGGCCAGTTAGGCCACTCAGGTATTCAAAAACTTTACCATAAATACGATATCTATGTGAATGCCTCCCAGGTGGATAATCAGCCTGGAGTGGTTCTGGAGGCTTTTGCCAGTGGACTTCCCATGGTCTCCACCAATGCAGGTGGAATCCCCTATATGGTAGAGAACGAAAAGACTGGTTTGCTATCTTCTGTAGGCGACCATGAAGCTTTGGCACAAAATGTGTTGCGGGTTATTCAAGAGCCGGGACTGGGTGAAGCATTGGCTCAGGCTGGTTTGTCTGAAACAGACAAGTACACATGGGAGTATGTTAGACCGTTGATGAGTGAGGTTTTTGAAGAAGTTGGGAGGTCAAGAGGATAGCAGGCTTGAATACTGGGTTTGGGAGCAGGAAGGGGGAAGAGTTAAGAGATGTAGGATTTTATGGACGTTTGCAGGCCAACGCTCTTGCGCTTTTATAAGCATCGAAAAGTGGGCCATTGTCATGACAAAAAAATTTGCTTTTCAGCCTCCTATCCTTTCAGCGATTTTGCTTTTCAGCTTCCCGGCATTCAATTGTCCTCGTCTTCCAGGGTCTCCGCCCTCTTGCCTCCATCTGCACAGCCTTCTATCCCATCATGGGTACGGCCAAGAATGAAAACCAACGTTTTTATCACCATCGACACCGAGAACAGTATCGGGGGTGCATTTGAAAACCAGGCTCTCAAACCAGTGGGTAGGGACAAGCGCATCTACGGACGCGTCAAGGGCCGGGAATACGGCATTCCGCTGATTATGGACATTGCCGATAGCTACGGTGTTCCTCTTACCTTTTTTGTCGAAGTGCTCAATAAATATTATTTCGGCGAGGAGGAAACATGTGAGGTCTGTCGTTATATCCTTGACCGTGGTCACGATATACAGCTTCATCTTCATCCCAACTTTCTAAATTTCAAAGAAACCGATCCTGCACTGCGGCGCTATGGTGATAACATGTCGTCTTACGACCTTGCAACACAGAGTGCCCTTATCGCAGAGGGTAAAGAACTGTTGACCCGCTACTGCGGATGGTCTCCGGTAGCTTTTCGGGCGGGTAATTATGGTGCTGATTGCAATACCTTAAAGGCCCTCAAGTCCAACGGGCTTTATATCGACAGCTCGTACAATGCAGCTTTCCCAAGGCAAAGAAATCGAATTACCAAAGATGTACTCAATGATGTGATAGAGCTGGAGGGTGTACGGGAGTTTCCGATCACCAACTTTATTGAAGCGATACCATTTCGTAAAAATCGTTTTAAACCACTGGACCTCAATGGTGTGAGTTACGGGGAAATGAGAGCAGTGCTGGAACGTGCACATGTTGACCAGAAACCTAAAAATGTAACTTTTATATTGCACTCATTTAGTTTTATAGAGGCTTATGACGTTCAATACCAATCATGTCGGCCGCGAAAATATGTGGTTGAAAGATTTGAAAGTTTATGCCGATTTTTAAAGGAAAATTCCAACATCTTTTGGGTTCGAAATTTCAATGAGTTTGCAAAAAACAGCAATCTGAATATTTCAGTTGAAGACAGTAAAAGCTTTTGCTCCGTAAGCACTATTGATTCGGTTCTCCGGGTTATTGAGAACAAATTTAAATGAAACTAAACTGTATGTAGCGGATTTCTTGATGCAAAAACATAAAATTCTACATGTCATAGAACGTTTCAATGTTGCTGGTGCCGAAGTCGTAATAAAGGATTTGTTATGCCTTTTTGAAGATTCTATCTACGAATTTCATGTCTGCGTGTTGCATGATAAAGGCATCATAGGTACCGAAATGTCTGAAAGAGGTTTTCCTGTCCACCATATTGATTGGAGTCAGGATGGATTGAAGGATTCCGATGTTATTAAAAGAATGCGGAAATTGATAGAGGATATTCAGCCGGAGATCATTCACGCGCACAATATAACACCTTGGTTATTTACGACATGGGCAACTTTGGGCAACAAAAAGATTAATCGTTGTGTGACCCTGCACGGCTTTTTGGTGGGTAATGGGGCGTGGAAAAAAAAAATCCTCTATGCACTGCTTTCACGAGCGACTGATCGTGTCGCTATCGTGTCGCCCCAAATCCGGGAGCAATTGAAAACTATCCCGTTTTTTCCCTTGCAGCGGGTGGAGGTCATTCCCAACGGTATTCAGACAGAGACAGAACACCCTCAGGAATTTGATGCCACTGTCAAGAGGGCGGAACTTGGTCTCCATGAAGATAATTTTGTTATCGGCACGGTTGGACGCATGTTTGCAGAGAAAAACTTCGAAATGCAGATTCGTTTGATCGCACGCCTGAGATGTTCTTATCCCCATTTGAAGCTGGTCATCGTGGCAAAAAAATATGATTATTTCAAGGTCCTCGAGGAACTGGTGACCTCCTTAGGGGTTGAGGATCAGGTTGTTTTCACCGGTCTTCGGCGCGATGTACCTGAACTGCTCCAAATTTTCGATCTATTTGTAATGACTTCTTTCTCTGAAGGGACATCCATTGCGCTGCTGGAGGCAATGGCGGCGGGGCTTGCTGTGGTGGTCAGCGATGTGGGTGGAAACGGGGATGTCGTGAGGCATGGACACAATGGGTTGCTGTTTAATGTGCATGATTTTGACGATCTTTCGGAGAAAGTCGCGACCCTCATCGATGATTCGTTTCAACGGCGCCGCTTGGCTTCCGGAGCAAAAAATACCGCTGAAAATTACAATTTTGCGTCTATGAAAAATAAATATGAATCTTTCTATAAAGCCGTTCTGAGTGCACATGCAAACTGAAAAGCAAACAAAAACCTGCGCTATCCTCCCTCACTGTGATATCCGTGCCATGGAGGGTATAATCAGCTCTCTGGGCAAGAGAGGCATTCCCTTGGTCGGGTTGAGTTCCAATCCAAAATGTATAGCGTTTTATTCCAAGTATCTGACGCAAAAACTGGTTTCTCCGGATCCTAAAGAAGAAGCGCATTTTATTAAGTATTTAATGGATGAAGTGCCTAGGGGGGTCTTGTTGACGAGCAATGATCAGACCGCAGTGCTTTTTGCTCGACATGAAGAAAAGCTGCGCGCTCAGGGTTTTTTGCTCAATGTGCCGCCGCTGGAAAAATTACTGGAAGGGTTCGATAAGTTGCAATGCTATACGAATGCAAAGCGTCTGGGTGTTCCCACAGCTGAAACCATAATGATCGCAAGCCGTGAAGAGGCATGGGCTGCTGCAGAGCGCCTTGGATTCCCGCATATCATTAAACCGACACGTCTGGCAGGGGGCAATTATATTCGTATTAACTCCTCGGCTGATGTCGTTCCCGCTTTTCAAAAAATGCTGGAGTTGGTGAAACGTCCTGAGAACCGGGTTATGGGGGCAAATCTTATTGCACAGCGTTGGTTGAATTATAAGGTCGATGATATCTGGTGCGTTGAGTCCTATTACGATACCCAGGGTCAGGCGTGCGGTTTCTGGCCGGTCCGAAAATGGCGCACCGTGATTTACAAGGATGGGACTTACGGCAGTAGGCTCTATGCCGGAGAATGTTTGGAACAGAGCGATCTTGCCGATTTGAGCAGGAGACTACTCTACGGCCTTGAATGGCGCGGTTTTGCTCATCTTGACTGGGTATACCTGCCTCAGGAAAAAACATTTTGTCTGACAGAGATCAATCCCCGCCTGCCTGGGTTTAGTTTGTTCCCATCACGCTCGGGATTTGAAATGGCCTATTACTACTACGCAGACTTGGTGGGGGAGGGTTTTGTCGTACCTCCCATGAAAAGTGCCGCATATTTTGAGATTTTTCGTAACCCTGGGGACGTTTCCTCCACGCTGGTCGCTTGTTTAAGGAAACAATATTCCTTCAAAAAGTTTGTGACAAGTTATTGGCGGGAATTTTTTTCCAGGAGGCCGTTTATTGTCGATTATTTCGAAAGGCAAGACCCGGTTCGAACAGTTCGTCATATATTGCGCACGTTTTCTTCTTATGTTGTTGATTTTTTTAAGTTAATCAGAAGATGACGCCGGAAATGGTGAAAGAAAAAGCACATGAAGATCTTGAATAAGCTCAAATATTATTTGAAATTATCTGTCTTGAGGCAGAAACAAGGTCACACAAATGTACCCATCCAATTATTTGAAATGCTGGGCCTGTTCCTGATGAAAGGCATTGGCCCCGGTTATTATCACAGCGCGCAACTTTGGCACAAAGATAAGACCTGGAAGTATAAACTGGGCTGGATAAGTGAGAAAAAATACAGGAAAAGAGTTTATCAGTACAATCCGAGACCTTATCAAAAAATTTCTCAGAATAAATTGCCTGAAAAGGCATTGCTGACTTTGTTCAAGATGCCGACTGCTGAATGCTTTGGCTATTTCCACCCTTTGCATGGACGGGATTTTCAAGGGCGTCCTTTTTGTTGTGGAGCTGATGTCTTAAGACTTTTGAGTTCAGGGAGAATCGAAAGATTTTGCATTAAAGAGTTGGAAGGCTGGGGAGGGCGTGGTTTTCAAGCCTTTGAAGTCATAAAGGAAGAGGGAGAGGCTATGTTGCGGCCAATGCAAGGTGGTCAGGCAGTGCTTGTTGAGGACTATTTCAATGGAATGTCGTGTCCGCAGGAAGGCTTGGTTTTTGAGGACTACATTGAGCAGCATCATGCTATGAGCAGTTTGAATCCAACGAGCCTAAATACAATAAGAGTTTTTGTCGTTTGGCCGTATGAAGATGATCACCCTCAGGTTGTCGGAGCGTTTGTGCGTATTGGGCGTGTAGGTTCCTTGGTGGATAATACAACGACCGGTGGTTTGGCTGCACCAGTTGAAATTGATACAGGTAGGATTGGTTGCGCCCATTTCAAGCCACCACATTCTGATGTTTTTGCGAGCCACCCAGATCATGGGGCGCAGATTGAAGGGGTCACTCTGCCATATTGGGATGATGTGAAGAAGATACTCATAATGACAATGCCACTTTTTCCATATATACACTTTGGTGGTTTTGACGTTGCAATTTCGACAGGTGGGCCAATGATTGTTGAGTTGAATGTTGAACCTGATAAATCTGGGGCCATGCAGATTAATAAGAGTATAGAAGAATTAATCCCAAAATAAAAAGTTGGCGGAAAAGCCAAATAACCTGGACCTTCCCGTGAATAAATTTCTGTTGCTTATAGCAAAAGAAAGACCAGGTAAAGTGAATCCATTGTCCAGACCAGTTTGAAGAAAATTAAAGCTATGGTGGGTTGAAAATCCCCCTATTATCAGTATATCTGCGGAGAAACTTTCTTTCAGCATGAATTGCTTATCAACCTCTCCTCATCACTTAGCCGTTGCCGCCAGGGAATAGTTGAAGAGTGAGCTGAGTTTATCCTGAAAGGGACCCTTATAAAGGGAAGACGAGAAAAAACTTTAGGTTCTACCGTTATCGGAATCTGGTATGACAGACTAAGAATTGGATTTTTAAGGATCGGCTAAATATGAGAAAATTATTTAAACAAATATATATTGCGTCGTTGAGAAGTAATAGGAATAAGATAATTCTATTTTTTGAAATACTTCTTCTAAAAATTATTAATAAGATTGAGTGGCGGCACTATATTATTGGTGAACTTTATTCATCAAACTTAAAATTAAAAAATAGGCTTGAATATCTGGGATATACAAAACTAGATAAATTTCTTAGACAAGTAAATCCTGTAAAAAATAGAATATTGGCGGATGATAAATATGTTCAAAAGTTAATTTTCAAGTCCTTTGATATTCCAGTTCCAAAAATGTATGGTTTCTTGCATCAGGAACTCGGTATCGACCTGAATAAAAATGCATTGCAAAATACCTATGATTTAAAAAAGCTTTTAGAAAGAGAGAAAGTTGACTGTTGTGTTTTAAAGCCTATACGTTCGAGGCATGGAAATGAGTTTAAGATATTTTATATAAAAAATAAGAATAAATTTACAGAAACTGAAAGTAAATATTTTGTAACAGAGAAGAATATCTCGGAAAATCAAAAAATCAATAACAATTCTGAAGGTTATATTTGTGAAGAACTTGTTGGGCAACACGGGGCATTAGCCTCTATAAATCCAAATTCACTTAATACATTGCGAGTATGGGTCTGGAAGGGTCAAGAAAAATCTGTCATTATCGGGGCTTTTTTGAGAGCTAGTAAGAGTCAAACCCCTGTCGATAATACATCTGCAGGTGGTGTGGTAGCGCGAATTGATATTAATAGTGGAGTTGTAGTATCAAACTTTTTTGAAGTTGATGATTCATTTCAATATCATGAAGTTAGTCCTGTTGGAGGAATTAAAGTTCAAGGTATGAAAATCCCATACTGGGATGATGTCGTAACAATCGCTTTAAAGGGGGGGGACTGTCTTAACGGACTTAAACTTTTAGCCTTGGATATCGGTATTTCAGAAGCTGGTCCGGTTTGTATTGAGGTTAACGCGGAAGGAAGCTTTCAGGGACAATTTTTAATGAAATTTGGATTCGGCCAACTTAGGAATCAAGTATCCGCAGTTTAAGACAATATCCTGAAATACTTTGGGGAAACCCATACTATATCAATCCATTGATAACCCCAGACTTGCTGACAGGCCCCGAGTTATTAATGCTTTGGGTTCGGGTGAAATTGGTGAGACAGAAATTATTGTAAATGCGGAATCTAATGACATGTATGTGATTGAAGTCAATCGTAGACATTGGATTAAGAATAGGCTTTCCACCCAGTTGGAATCAATTGCACTCTGCTGACATCTATTATCGCCTGGCCATGCCGGGATCTGCTTAAAAACTGTTTGGCTGCAAACAGTTTATATGAACTGACGATTTGGGCTCTCTATCTGATCTATACAGGTAAATATTTTTTCTCCCGGTGAGAGTGTTTTTTAAGGGAGATTTTCTGAGAAGAGGGAATGCTCCTTGTTTTCTTTTAGAGTTTGGCGGGTCTTTTGGTATACACTAAAAAAAAAAGGCTAAACTTAGACATGCCTAATCGTATTTCTTAAGGATCAGTCTTATGGCAACAAAAAATGTCATCATTATGACTACAGGGTCCAGCGGTAGTTCGGTGCTCGCCGGGACAATTGCTTTAAAGGGATATTGGCTGGGGGAAAAGACCAAAAAGCTTAAGTTCGATACTTACGAAAACGCTGAATTAGTTGATTTAAATAAAGAGATCCTTTTGCTGTCCGGATTTAATCACCATGATTGTAATGACATTCCTCCTCCTTCAGTAACAGATATTAAAAGGTTGTTAGACAAGATAGATATTTCAAAATATCAAGCTTTCATAGCTAAGTGTGATACTCATGGCCCATGGCTCTGGAAGGATCCCAGATTGTCCTACACTATTCATTTTTGGGGGAAAATTCTTAATCTAAATAAGGTAAATTTTATCTTTATCGAGAGGGATGCAAAGCAAAGTTATACCGGTCTGATATTGAAGCGAAAGGTGCCCATGAGCTTTATGCAACATGGTCTTATGAACAATAATTATAACCAAAGCTGTCTGCAATTCTACAGAAACAATGCATTACCCTATTTACATATTAATTTTCAAGACCTTATTACATTCCCTGACCATTATTTGAAAAGAATTGGTAAATTTTTGGATATTGATTTAAATCTCAGCGATCTGCAAAAGATATATAACGGTGATTTATACAAAAAACGTTTCAGCACTCTGAATTATTACCAAGCCCGTTTATTTTATCTTGGTTATAGGTATTGGCGCAGAGATTTTGTCAGATTTCCCAGAAGAAATTTATTTTGTTGTTCGCGATAAGTAATGGAGAGCTTTTTTTGCTTTGATTACAAGAAATAGGACAACAAATTTGCCATGACCACCCCATTGCCCAAACGACGCTATACCTCATCCCTTGAAAATTACTGGCGAGGGATGTTTAACGACTTTGCTGCCCTGGATGAGGATCATGCTGTTTCAGGCTGGTCAGCGCAGGGACTTTGTTTAAGGTTTGAGGCCTATTGCAGGGTACTGAAAAAGCTTGCCCTTAATCCAGGTGCCCGTATTCTGGACTTAGGTTGCGGAGCCGGGGTTTATTCCCGTTTCTTGGGAGGACTGGATTACCGGGTAGTTGGGGTGGACTATGCCTGGAAAGTAGCAGCAAAAGCCAGGAAGAATTCCGAAGACTGCGGTGCAGCTTTTCTGGCCGGGGATGCCGGTATTTTGCCCTTTGCTGATGGTATTTTTGACCATGTTCTTTGCATTGGTTTGTTTCAATCGCTATCCTGTTATCAGGAGGTGATTCGGGAGATTTACCGAGTACTGAAACCTGGAGGCCCGCTGTGTCTGATGACCTTAAACCGCCGTAATCTCGGGACCCGTTTTGATCGGCTGTTGAACCATGAGGAGATTATCATGGTTGACAGCCAGCCCCAGCCCAGGCTCAGCACCTATGATCCCAAGGCCCTGGAGCAGGATCTGCAAAGGGCGGGGTTTAACGGGATAGAGGATTATCCGGTGCAGATCTACCCCCGGAGTTTGGCCTGGATCAGGCCATTTTTCGGTGTCTGGAATCGAATCCCTCTGGCAGGTTACCTTTCAGCCCGTTCTATTATGTTGCTGGGGTATAAATGATAAGTAATGATAAATGATGAAAAGGAAATGCCATGAGACCATTAATCTATCTTCCTGTCTTGATGTGTTCCCTGTTTTTGATTGTCTCCAATGCTATGGGGAAATCGTTCAATATCCCCCTGATCATAGAGGATAACTCCGGGCTTGACCGAAAGTCTTCACCGGCTCGGGGAGGTGTCCCTTTACCTCAAGGAAAGCTGCAGCCGCAAGATGTTTCTGATCTGGCTGTGGTCGATCAAAAAGGTCGAACTGTTCCGGCTCAACTCAAGCCCTTTGTCCTTTGGTGGGGCAGGGATGGCTCAGTGAAATGGCTCCTTGTTGACCTTTTGGCTGACGTCCCGGCAGATGGAAAAGCGGAATACCGCCTGGTGAGCAAAAAGTCTTCAAGTGAAAAAAAACTGCGGATCAAGGAAACAGAGGACAGCATCACTGTTTTTACAGGTCCGCTTAAAGCGGTGGTCAGTAAAACTCGCGGGACTGTCCTGGAGGAGGTCTATAATGACATTAACCTGGATGGATCATTTGATTCAAGTGAGCGGATAATTCACCCGGATCAGCTCAATGGCAGTGTCGTGGAAAGCGATTCCCAGGAGGTGGTCCACGGTAAGAGCAATGAGTATAATATGTGGGGGCATGGCAGCGGCAGGATAGGGCGGGAAAGCTATAAGTCAGTGGGGCAGTTGCAGGAGCATGAGTATGCCTCAGGTATGCAGAAGCCTGATAAAGTAGTGATCGAAGCCGATGGCCCGGTCAGGACCACGATCAGGATTGAGGGACGTCACCTCCCGCAGCAGAGAGGAGAAGGAATCAGGCCGGAAGGTATGTATTATTATACGGTCAGGCTGCATTTCTATGCCGGCAAATCGTATATCAATATCCAGCACAGTCTGGACAATCAGCGCCAGGAATATCCGCTTCATATTTACCGGATCAAGGAAGCCAGGCTGCAGTTTGCTCTGGATGGAGAGGGAGAGTCCAGTTATGTTTACGGCTCGGAAAATCAAGACCGGGTCCAGGGTTCTTTGCAGGAAGAGACGATCAGTTTGCTGCAGGATTCAGCCAATCGAGAGCGCTGGGATCTGTATAACCGGCTCAAAGGAAAGGACAAAGATGAAGCCAAGGAAACAAAGGGATATTTCCATCGCGCTAAAAAAAATCTCGGGCCGGCTGCTTTCAGAGGATACAAGCTGGTTGAAGGCAGATCCTGGCCCACAGATGGAGAAGTCATTGATGAAGGGGATCAAGCTCCGGGCTGGGGAGGAATTTATATCGGTGACCAGGGCTTGTCTTTGGCTATGCAGCGTTTCTGGGTGGAATGCCCTAAGGCCATGCGTCTTTCTTCAAAAAGGCTGGAAGCGGTGTTTTTACCTGGATTCTCTCCTGAGCAGTTTCAGATCCATTCCAGCGCGCGAAAGAGTCATGAGCTGACACTTGATTTTCATTCCGATCTGGATGAGCTGAAACAGACTCACAAGACGGCCGAAGCCTTCCAGTATCCCCTTCATCTGAGGACCAATTCTGACTGGTATGCCGGAAGCGGTGCTTATCCGCGCCATTTAGGTGTGCAGGAATTTCAAAACACTGATGACGAACATTGGTATCCGCATTTCCAATGGGATAGTAGTATCTTTACTGCCAACTGGAGAACTGCCGGGATTAAAGAGCAGTTTAACGGTGGTGGCATGCATTCCAATTACTTTTCCCTTTTCCATGAATACTTACAGGGCGGAGGATTGGAAAAATGGGAAAAAGGAAAGGTGCACGCCAAATGGGCTTCGGAATGGATCCCTTGGCTCCTGGATGATTACAGCTTTTCTGCTGAAAATCCTGTACCCCAGCACCAAATAGTGGGCTGGGGAGAGAAAAGCCTCTATACATATCCGGAGGCCACCCGGATAGAGGGATGGGTTAATCCCTATACAACGAATATCCCTGCCTTTTCCTCTCCGGACAAGTTCCATCTGGACGGCGAACACCTGGTGCATATGTGGCCCTTTGAGTGGTACTACCTCACAGGTTCACCCATAGCCAGACAGGGCCTGATGGCCATTGGCAATCAGGCCAAGTATTCAACGCATAGACATTTCTTCGGGGATGTTAGCGAACCTCCTCCGTCACTCGACACTCTGTTCTATTTCGATGATCAGAAACACCCTGAAAGGATTCCCCCCTATTTTTATACCAGGATTTATGCCTCCCATCTGCTCAGTACTGCCTGGACCTATGCCGCTACAGGCGATGAAGACAGCCTGTTTTACGCCAGGTGGCTGGCCAGACGTATCCTTTATCTGCAGCGGAAAAACTGCGGTACTCTCGGGGGTAAAAAAAATTGGAACAGCATTCCCCCGTGGCAGGAGGCTGAGGCGGCAATAGCTGCTTATGCCCTCTACCGGGAAACAGGAGATAAGGCGCTTCTGGATATCATGGGTTCCTGGCTGGAATGGGTCTGGAACGAAGCTTATGAACCCGGAAAAGGCATGCCCCACCGTTTCGAACGAGGAAAAGAGAGCGGAAAGTTTGAGCATCACTGGTATCCCGGAGTTGCTGCGCCTTTGTCTTATGCCGCTCTTGGTGACTCAAAGGGGTTGCAGATAACTGAGGAATGGGCCGAATCCAGTATGCACGATATTCACAAAGGTGAGTTTCTGGGGCGTTCGGTGGGACAGAGCGCGGCCTATGTCCTGACCTATCTGCAGGAGAAAAAGGAAAATATGGATCCTCCTTCAACTATAACAGATTTACAGGCCGATTATGTCCGGAATAAGGGCATTGTTCTTAAATGGACCGCGCCAAGTGGTACCGGAGCAGATGGTGATTCGTCTGCCGGTTACTGGATCAAGTACTCGGATCGACCTATTGTCAATCATCCGGATTTTCCGGAAGAGCTCGGAGAGAAAGTCGGCTTTTATCACGCAGACAACATCAAGGGGAACCCGTCTCTTTCCAAAGCAGGGACAGAGGAAAAGTATGTGGTCAAGGATCTTGCTCCGCATGCCGCCTATGGTTCGGAAAAGAGTCTGGGTGTCCGCGACTTGGACCCGGGTAAATATTATTTTGTAATAAAGGCCCGGGATACATCAGGAAATTTGAGCAGCATGTCTAATGTGGTCAGCATAACTATTGATTAAGGCGGAGCAAATTTTATCCCGCATGCAGTAGGCGGATCAAGTCTTCGCTGTATATGCGGGACAACCGGGATAATAAGGATGTCTTGTAAAGAGTTTTTGAAACTGTTCTTATAAGGAGTATAAAGGCATGCTGAATCTAACAGGGATGTCAGCCCGAATTCATTTATTCCGTCTGTTTTGTTTGTCCATTGGATTGCTTGGCGGAATAGTTTTGACCCACAGCACCTGCCTCTGGGCCGCCAGCGCTGATAATATTCGCGTGGTCAACAGCAGATGGCCTGACAGTTCAAGCATCCAGTCTTTTGCCCGGGACGCTGTCAGGCTTATGGATGCTGAAACAGATGAGGAAAAAGCACTGGCTGTCTTCCGCTTCATTCGTATGTGGAGTTCTGCCACAACCGGTAAAGTTCCCCGGGAACCAGCCCTGGGTGACACCTATATCGATGATCCCCTCAAAGTTCTGAACGTATACGGAGCCCACCACTGCGATGGTTTGAGCCGGGTTATGGAGGCGGCCTGGCGCTCAATGGGATATCGGGCTGAAAAGCTCTACCGCAGCGGCCATACTCAGGCTGATGTATTCTATGAAGACCGGGACGGGATCAGCAGGTGGCATCTTTTTGATCTCTCCCAGGGATGGTTCGTCTATGATCGCCCGGGTGAACATATCGCCGGGCCGAACGAGATCGCTTCTGATTTCTCCCTCATCTTCAGGCCGTCCAGGGGGCCAAAGCCCGCCCGGCCGCACTACTGGGGTATGTGGAACTGGATGCATGCCCCTCATATCGAACAGCCTTCCTATTCACCTTCCCTGAGTCTCAGACACGGGGAGAAGGTTACGTTTTCCTGGGGAAACAAAGATCAGCCCTATCAGGACAACTTCAGGAAGAAAGGCAAAAAGGATATCGAGCATGGCCCATATCCCGTAACTTTCGGCAATGCTGTGTTTACGTATGAACCTGTGCTGAATAACAGCAATATTGAAGAAGATGTCTTTGCTGAGCCGGTGAACCTGACGGTCAGAGATCATCCGGAAGCAGGTCCCAGGGCCGTACCTTCCCGGACAGGTCAACCATCTGAGCTGGTCTACAGGGTCAATTATCCGTACATTGTTTCCAATGCCCTTGTTTCCGGGGAATTTTATCGTCAGCACGAGCAGGACAGTCTTTCTATCCTGATCTCGGTTGATCATGGAGATACCTGGCACCAGGTATGGGAAGCGCAGGAAACAGGGCAGATCAGTTTGAAGGATCTGGATATCTGCCGGGAATTCGATATTTATGACGAGGAAGAAGATAACAAGGGCACTCCTTTTGGCAGGTATGACTATCTGGTGAAAATCGTTATGCAGGCAGAGGGGGAGGCTGATGCCGTGGGTATTGACTCATTGCAGCTTAAGACCACCGTGCAGCACAATATATTCGCCCTGCCCCAGTTATGGCCAGGGGAGAACCTGATCAAGGTTGACGGAGACTTTGATGAGGGCATAGGCTTGCGGATCAGCTATACATGGCAAGATAAGTCAGGAAAAGACCGGCGGAACTCGGTATGGACCGGAACGTCTCCGTATGTATACGATATTATTGCAGATGGGGAAAAGTGGGAAGATGTGCGCTGTAGAACTCTGACCTTTGAAGCCATGCCCGGTGAACCGAAAAATGAAACCTTGGTTAAGGAGAAGGCTCCTGATGAGACAGTGCAGGAAACAAGCCCGGCTGAGGCTTTTCCAATTGAGGCAATAGTAGGACGGAAAAAAACAGGTAAACTCAAAAGCACGGATGCCTATATCGAGGACCTCCGATCTCCAGGTAAGCAGGTTCAGGCCTTGGCAGGACTCATGGTGCAAAGGGATAAGCAGGCTTTTGAGGCGGTCCGGAAAGTTGCTTTTTCCTCAAAGCGCTTCCCACATAAAGACACGGCAGTTCAGGCTTTGTATCTCATTGATCCGGCCCGGGCTGTCCCGGCCTTCCTGGATATCCTGCAGATGAAGCCGGGGGTGCGGTGGAAGGAAAATCCGGACAACAAGCTTGTTAAGCTGGGGCACTGGTATACGGTTTCAGCCCTGGTCGGCAATATTTTAGCCGAATCCGGAGAAACCAGGGCTGTTCCGCATCTGGTTGCGGTCTTGGAGAACATGATCGAACATGATGCCGGAAACTGGGAAACCCAGATCTCCATTATCCGCAGCTTGGGACGGCTTGGCAAGCCTTCAGCCGCACCAGCCATACGTCCCTTCCTGGACGGGAAAGTGGATGTTGCAGCCCAGGCTGTGGAAGCGCTCGGGGAATTGGGAGATGAGGAATCAATTCCCGGGATTCGGGAATTATTTTTCTCCAGTGAATATTCAGTCCTGAAGACTAAGGCGGCAATTGCCCTGGGCAGGCTGGGCGATAAGAGTATCCGCCCCCAGCTTCAGGAAATGCTGGGCAATCAGGATGAAAATCTCAGGGCTGCAGGGGCTAGGGCCCTTGGGCGGGTTGGAGAGAATAAGTCTTTGGTTCTAATAGAAAAGGCCCTGTCAAAAGAACGTTTTCAGTGGGTCCGGACAATAATGGAAGAAAGTATGGCGCGGATTGAAAAAACGTAAAGAAATTAGTGAAGATTTTTGGAGAGATGTCATAAATGCTCAATAGAGGCTTTAAGATTGAATAGGTATGGAGGGTTTCGTCCAGTAATTATCGGCCAGTTCGGCCCGCCTGTTCTGGCCTGCCTGCGCAGCTGGGGCAGGCAGGGCTGGCGGCCCGGGTTCATATGCCTTGCCAGAAATGATACCCCTCCACCGACGAGCCGGTATCTGGATCAATGGTTCCGTCTTGATCCAAGGCTCTTATACACGGATCAGGGATTACGTGTTCTCAGGTCCTGCCTGGAGTCCTTTAATGCCAGCGGCCTGCTCTGTATTTCGGAGAAATTGGCCATGTGGCTTGACGGCAATCGGGAATCGTTAAAAGATTTTGCTTTATGGCTCCCGCCGGCAGAGACTGTGCAGAAAATCCTCTCTAAAAAGTATCAGATTGAGACAGCGGAAAAATCCGGCCTTACAAATCTGCCTACCTATTATCTGAGTAAAGAAAGATTGGATGCCCTGGATGCAGTCCCGGAGGACCATTTCCCTCTTTGTCTGCGTCCCAGTGGCGAGGGGGAGGTTAAGCCCGGCTTTAAGGTGGAATTCATTCAGACCAGGAAGATGGGGCGGGATTTTATTCAGGGTAGAAGTCGTATAGATAAGCAGCTGATAGCCCAGCCTTACAGAGATCTCCCGAATCTGGTGGTGCATGGGGCCAGATCTGCGGATGATGTTGTCTACGGCCTGCAGGGCTTTCTGGTCAGACGCAAATTCCAGGGCCTGACTCTTACCATCCGGCCCATGGACTTATCTGCGGAATTTAGTAGCCGCTGTCTGGAATTTGTCAGTAAACTTGGGCTGGTGGGCAACTTTCACTTCGAGTTCCTGTATGATCCGGAAACGGAAGACGCCTATTTTCTTGAGATAAACGCCCGCCTGGGGGGGACGACGGCAAAGGTCTTCGCCTGCGGCTATGATGAGCCGACCCTGGCTCTCCAAGCCTATGGAGAACAGGTCAGGACCAATAGTAAAGTGCGCTACTGTACCGCCTCCAGCAAACTGGCCCTGACCAAATACCTTTACTATACCTTGAAGGGCAAAATAACGCCGTTGGATTCCCCGCTGGAGGGGAAAATGGCGAGAATTTTCAATACTCTTCGGGGGCTGGCCTTTTATCGGGATGATGTTCTTGATCTCAGAGATGTGAGCGGTACCTGGGCCTTTTACCGGCAGGCCCTGCTCGGCAAGCTGAGTTGACTGGTTCGATTTGAATAGTTCGCTCCGGAAGGGCTCCTGCAGTATCAGGGGCTGAAATTACAGTTTAAAGTTAACTTATGTGCGGAATCTGCGGTATATACAATCTGGATGAAAATCCTGTCCGGGAGGAAACTGTCCAGGCCATGACTTCCACTCTGGACCATCGTGGTCCGGACGGGCAGGGTATATGGCTTAATGGTCCGGTTGGCCTGGGACACAGAAGGTTGTCCATCATTGATCTGCATACCGGGGATCAACCCATGGGAACAACTGACGGCCTTGTTCAGGTGGTATTTAATGGAGAGATCTATAATTTTCTGGAGTTGAGGCAGGCACAGGAAGCCAAAGGCCATGTGTTCCGCACAAAAAGCGATACTGAAAGTATCCTGCAGGCCTACAGGGAGTGGGGTCTTGACTTTGTCCAGCACCTGCGGGGGATGTTTGCCATTGCCCTGTGGGATGAGCGCAGAAAGAAGCTGGTTCTGGCCCGGGACCGGATTGGCAAGAAACCGCTCTATTATATGCTGGATGAAAAGCGGCTTGTTTTCGGCTCGGAGATCAAGGCCCTGCTGGCAGTTCCCGGCATATCAAGGGAATTGGATTACCAGGCTCTGGATGCTTATATGAGTTTTGGCTATATCCCCTCTCCCATGACTATCTTCAAGCATATCCGCAAAATTCCCCCGGCTCATGTGGCTGTAATTTCCTCTGACGACTTTAAGTCCTGGCGTTATTGGCATCTTGTCATGGAGTCACCCGGAGAGCAGGTTGATGAAAGTGAGGCAGTTGAGGAGTTGCAGGAAATCTTCGATGATGCAGTCAGTCGTCGGCTTATCAGTGATGTCCCGCTGGGTGCTTTTCTGAGCGGGGGGATAGACTCCAGTGCGGTGGTGGCCTCCATGGCCTTGCAGAAACGGGGGGCGGCTGTGCAGACCGCGGCAGTGGGCTTTGCAGCCAAGGAGTATGATGAACTGGAGTTTGCAGCACTGGTGGCCAAAAAGTACGGGACAGATCATTCGGAATTCGTGGTGGAGCCTAATGCCTTGAGTGTTCTGGAAAAGCTGGTCTGGCATTTTGATGAGCCCTTTGCCGATTCATCGGCTATTCCCACCTATTATGTTTCCAGGATGGCCAGAAAGAAGGTGACGGTGGCCCTGTCCGGGGACGGGGGGGACGAGACCTTTGCAGGTTATGCCAAACGTTATGGTATGGTTGCTCTGGAAGACAGTATGCGCCGGTGTATACCCTGTACCGTCAGGCAAAGCCTGCTGCGCGGTCTGGCTGCTGTTTACCCGGGGGTTGCCGGTCTGCCCAGACCCTTGAGGCTCAAGTCCTTCTTGCAGAATATCTCCCGCAGTGGGGAAGAGGCTTATTTCCGTGATATGTCATTTTATTTCCGTCCCGAGGATAAGCGGCAATTGTACCAGCCGTGGCTATCAGAGCAGATGGGCGGGGTGGACTCATTTGAAATCCTGGGTCGTCATTTTGCAGAAAACCACAACTCTGATGCGGTCAGCCGAGCCCAGTATGTAGATAATATGACCTACTTGCCCGAGGATATCCTGGTTAAGGTTGATCGTATGAGCATGGCCAATTCCCTGGAAGTGCGGTCTCCTATCCTTGATCATAAGGTTATGGAATTTGCCGCCTCCCTGCCTTCCAGACTTAAGCTCAGGGATGGGGAATCAAAGTATATTTTTAAGAAAATGAATCAATCAAGGCTAACCCCGGATATTCTCTACCGGAAAAAGCAGGGCTTCTGTGTGCCGCTGGGCAACTGGCTTGCCGGTGATCTGCGTGAATATGCCAGGGATAAATTTTTTTCGTCGAACAGCGGTCTTAAGGATTTTTTCGAGCCTGATTATATGCGACGTCTATGGCGGAGGCATCAGGAAGGCCGGAAGGACAATGCCAACCAGATCTGGGCCCTGCTCATGTTTGAATTATGGCGGGAAGGCTTTGCTGAATCCGGCGGGCCGGAAACAAAATAATACCGGGCCTATGAACAGTAAGCTGGTTAAATTCTTTATTTTCCCGTGGCACGAGAAGCTCAGGCGTCGAAATACCCTGAACTGTCTGAGGGAACTGGAAAAGTTGCAGTGGGCCGATCCTGAGGATATCCGAACTCTTCAGTTTAAGAAGTTGAAAGCCCTGCTCATTCATGCCCACGAAAACACCGCCTTTTACCGCCGGTGTTTTCGGGAAGCGGGTTTTGATCCGGAAAATATGACTTCCCTGCGGGAAATTGAAGGCCTGCCGCTTTTAAGTAAGGCCGGGATCAGACAGAACTTGGAGACCATGCTCTGGAATGAGGTCCCTGGAGGACTGCACCGTTACAACACCGGGGGTTCTTCAGGGGAGCCCCTGATTTTTTATTTTGACCGGAGACGGCAGGCTTATGACAAGGCGGCCAGGATCATGACCCACCGCTGGTGGGATGTTGATCTCGGGGATCGGGAGTTTTATCTCTGGGGTTCTCCTCTGGAGATGGCCGGGCAGGACAGGCTGAAACAGCTCAGGGATAGGCTCACTAACGAATATTTGTACAGCGCCTTTGAGATATCAAAGGAGGAAATAACTGCTATCAGCTCCAGGCTCTACAGGTTCAGACCCAAATGTCTTTTTGGTTATCCCAGTACCATAAGCCTGTTTTGTTCCATGGCCTTGGAACAGGGAGTTGATTTAAGCCGGGCCGGGGTCAGGGTTGTCTTCACTACTGCGGAAGTTCTTTATGAGCATCAGAAAGAGACAATCAGCAGGGCCTTGGGCGGGGTTCCGGTGGTGGATTCTTATGGCAGCAGGGAAGGCGGTTTTGTCAATCACCAGTGCCCGGCCGGGACATATCATGTTATGGATCCGAACTATATCCTGGAATTCGTAACAAATGAAGGGCAGCCGGCCGAACCGGGAGAGGACGGGGAGATCGTAATCACCCATCTGGATGCCTGGGGTATGCCTTTCATCCGCTACCGGACCGGAGACGTTGCCAGGCCCGGTAGCGAAAGATGTTCCTGTGGCAGAGGGTTCAGCACTATGGCTGACATCCGGGGTCGGACCACTGATTTTATTGTGACTCCGGACGGCCGATGGCAGCATGCCCTGTCTTTGATTTACGTGGTAAGGGATATCGAGGGAGTGGATGAATTCAAGATAATCCAGGATGATGAATATAATGTCCGGGTACTGCTTAAAATTGATCCTGATGTTTTCTCTGAATCAGGACCGGAGGTCATAATTAAAGGTTTCAAGAAAAGGATGGGACAGGGAGTTAATGTGATGATTGACCGGGTGGAAGAGATCCCCAGAGACGCCTCCGGGAAATACAGATATGTCGTGTCGAAAGTTGGAGAGGTTAGGTGATGAGGTCATGAAAATTCTGCTGATAGCCGGGGCCAGGCCCAATTTTATGAAGATTGCGCCCATTGTCAGGGTTGCGGGACAACACCCTGAAGTGGAGTGCAGGATCGTTCATACCGGTCAGCATTACGATTTTGAGATGTCCCAGTCTTTTTTCCGGGATCTGGAGATCCCCGAGCCCGATTTTTTCCTGGGCTCAGGTTCAGGAAGCCATGCCGAACAGACCGCCAGGATAATGGTTGCCTTTGAAAAAGTCTGTGAAAAGGAAAAACCCGACTGGGTGCTGGTGGTCGGTGATGTCAATTCAACCCTGGCCTGTTCTGTGGTGGCCAAAAAGCTGATGATTGGAGTGGCTCACGTTGAGGCCGGCCTGCGCAGTGGTGATCTTGCCATGCCGGAAGAGATTAACCGTCTGGTCACCGATTCTATTACAGACCTTTTTTTTGTAACTGAGCAGAGCGGTATGGATAATCTCCTGAAAGAGGGAAAAGATCCTGGCCAAGTTCATCTGGTCGGCCATGTCATGATTGATAATCTCTTTTTTCAGCTTGAGAAGCTGAAAAGTATGGATGCTTCCGAATTCTCCGTCGCCGGGATTAAGCCTCCGCCAGGTGAATATGTCTTTCTTACCCTGCATCGCCCCTCAAATGTGGATCATCGGGAGATTTTTATTTCCATTGCCAGGGCCCTCAACCGGATAGCCGAAGATCATCCTGTTCTCTTTCCGGTCCACCCCAGAACCAGAAAGCAGATTGATCTTTACGGCCAGGAATTTTCTGATAACATAAGGCTGCTCCCTCCCTTGGGATTTCAGGAAGCCTTATTTCTCTGGAAAGATGCCCGTCTGGTCATGACTGACAGTGGGGGATTGCAGGAGGAAACTACTGCCCTGGGAATCCCCTGTCTGACCCTCAGGGAAAATACCGAGCGGCCGATTACCATTGAGATGGGGACCAATAAATTGGTTGGCAGTGATGCCGACAGTATCTTCCAGGCTTATAAGGAAGTTCTGAAGGATTTTCCTCTCCGGAAGGCCGGAGAGGAAAAAAAACAGCCGGTCCCTCCCAAGTGGGACGGCCGGGCAGCGGAAAGAATCTGGGATATTCTGCTTGCCCGATAATAAGTTCCCCTCGTAGTTACATCATATGTATTTTATTATCTTTTATATCCTGCTGATTATCTATGGTTCTCTTTATCCTTTGAGCGGATGGAAGATACCGGAATCTGTGGTCTTGACAGATCTGGTCGTCTGGGAGAGTTTCAGAGGTGATCTGATACTTAATCTTCTGGTGTATATGCCCCTGGGGTTTTTGTTTGTCCGGGTTGTCGGTCAGCGTCTGACTGTTTTTAGACTTATGGTTTTGAGTCTGCTGGCAGGGGCGGCCTTGAGCCTCAGTATGGAGACCATGCAGTTGTTTCTGCCGGACAGGGTGACATCGCCGGCTGATCTGGTCATGAATACCTTGGGAACCTTGTTCGGTGCTGTACTGGGATATTATGTTTTGGGCCCCAGTATAACGGCAAATACCCTGCGTCGTTACAGGCAAAGATGGTTCCGTGATGATTCCAGGAGCAGCCTGGGGCTGATTGTCGGGGCCTTATGGGGCTTATCCCAATTGGCTCCCTTGGTGCCTTCTCCGGGATGGGATAATATCCGGCACGGTCTCAAACCGGTCCGGCATTTCCTGCACGATTTATCCCTTTTTGATCCTCTGCAGGCTGCTGTCGGTTTTCTTTATCTTCTGGGTCTCTGCCTTGTTCTTATGTCCATGGGACGCAGCAGAAACAGGACTCTGTTTTTTTCAGGTCTTGTGATTGCCGGTGTTTTCCTTTTGAAAGTCCCGGTGGTTTACCGGCAGTTGTCCGTAGAGGCCCTGGCCGGCTTTGTCGGGGCCCTGATAGTGGCTTTTCTCCTGCGGCAGGCCGGACGTTATTTTACCCTGTATATGGCGGGAGGAGCTGTTGCCTGCGGCTTTTTGGTTCAGCAGTTTCGTTTCGGTTCCGGAGAACAAGAATTGCACCATTTCAACTGGGAACCTTTTTCAGAACATTTTACGGGTCTTATGGGGCTGGTCAATATACTGGAAGGGATCTGGCCTTTTGCGGCCCTGAGTTTTCTGGCCCTGCATCTGGGACTTGATCAAGCCCGGATGCTGTCGGCAGGACTGGCAATATTTGTCCTGGTTTTGGCAACGGAATGGCTGCAGGGATATATACCGGGCCGGCATCCGGATATAACCGATGTGATTCTGGCCCTGACCGGTTGGTTTATTATCATGTTGTATGCCAGGGTAGTCAGCAGGCCGGAAAGTGCATGAAAAAGAGGTGGTATCCCTCGGTTAATCGGCTGTATTGTTGTTTCATTTGGATACTGACAGGTAAAAAAAAATATTATTTTTTCAATATGATTAATCGACTTTCCTGTCTTATAGCAGTTGCAGCTGTGGCAGTAATAGCATCTGTAGTCGCCCCGGATAGTTCTCTGGCCCTGGCGCCCGAGGAAATTCTGGTGGTCGCCAATAAAAATGCCTCCCGGAGTGTGGGTCTGGCCCGGTATTACATGGACAAGAGGGGGGTGCCTGAGGATAACCTGATTCAGCTCTGGGTCACTGACCGGGAAAGATGCAGCAGGGAGGAGTATGACCGGAAAATTGCCGCTCCGGTGCGGAAGTTTCTGGATAGTTATGAAGGTAATTCCCGGATTCGTTGTCTGCTGCTTATTTACGGAGTGCCCTTAAAAGTTGGAGCCCCGTCTTTATCGGCAGAGGAAAGGGAGATTATGGCCGGACTGAAGGTCCATCGGCAGGAGTTGGAGAAAAAGCTGACAGAGGTTGATGCCTCCGCCCGGGAAAAACTGGAAAAAGAGCTGTCCCAAGTCAAAAGAGAGATAAAAAAAGAGGGCCGTAAGCGGAACCGTTCCAGTTCAGTTGATTCGGAACTGGCTCTGGTTCAGGCCGGTGACTATTCCCTGTCCATGTGGCTCCGTAATCCTTATTTTATTGGTTTTCAGGGTAAGGATTTAACTCTGGAAAGAGGTGATGTGCTCATGGTGGCCAGGCTGGACGGCCCGGACAGCGAGACGGTCAAACGGATTATAAACGACAGCCTGGAAGTTGAAAAAGAGGGCCTGAAAGGAACCGCTTATTTTGATGCCAGATGGCCGGACCCGGGCCGGGAAAAAAAGTCCGGTTATGCTCTTTATGACCAGTCCATTCACCGGACGGCTGAGAGACTGAAGAAGGAAGGCTGGCCCAATGTGGTTGTGGAGGACAGCAGTAAATTGTTCCAACCCGGAGACTGCCCGGAGGCGGCCCTCTACTGCGGCTGGTACAGCCTCGGTCGTTATGTGGATGCCTTTGAGTGGGTTAAGGGGGCGGTAGGCTATCACATTGCCAGCCAGGAATGTCAGACCCTGCGCCGGAGTAACAGCCGGGTCTGGTGCAAGAGGATGCTGGAAGAAGGGGTGGCCGCTACTCTGGGACCAGTGGGAGAGCCTTATGTCCAGTCATTTCCGGTCCCGGAGGTCTTTTTCTCCTGTCTGCTGGATAAGGATTTCGCCCTGGCCGAATGTTATCTCCTGGCCAATCCTTTCTGGTCCTGGAAAATGGTCCTGGTGGGGGATCCTCTCTACAGGCCTTAAACTAATTTAGGGTTGTTGTTTAATTGTTGAGGTCCTGGCCGGTTTGGCAAAAAAACCTGAGAAAGACGAGTCCAAGTATCTTAATTTTATCGCCTATGTTTTGGAATAGGGGCAGAAAGCAGTAACCCGCCGGTGGCGGTCTGAAAAAGAGACTTGGAAGGCACCATGCCGTAAAGCGTGGGGCTGAGATACCTGCCGGGTAACCGAATGTGGTTGCAAAGATATTATTATCCTCTCATTGGACAATTAAACAATACGTTCTGGTGAAACTTTTTAAGGCAGCCTGCAAGTTCGTTGAAGAAATTTAATGGTCCGGGGGGAGTTTCGGGATTGACGTTTTTATTATTTTAGCCTGGGCCCCGGTTAAAGAGAGGCTTTTCAGGGCAAATGGAAAGATTCATTGTTTTATGGCACGAAGTTTGCCTTTATCTAATAGAGTAAACGGATCCTTTCCTGTAAAACTTCAGGACTGAGGTTGTATTGCAAAATAAAATGATAGGGATGAAGCTATAACCTTATATAGCTTGTTTCCGAAAAGGTAAACCCTGGGCGACCAGGGGGCACAAAGCCGCGAGTCCGTTTTATTCCCCTGCTTGAACGGATTGTCGGGCTGCCGAAGAAACAGGCGTCTTCCGTATGGAGGCGGCTTGTTTGAGATTTGTACGGGTCATCTATACGGAGGTTAGGTATGAAAAAAAATAAATTAGTTGTTCCTGTTTTTGTATTGTCTGCTTTTCTTTTTTTCTCATCCGCGGTTATAGCCGGGCCGGAGCGGAATTTTGTGCCCGGGGAGCTTTTAATTCAGCCCAATCCCTGGGTAAGTGAAGCAAAAGTCAAGGCTGTGCTGAAGAATCACGGAGCTGAAATCATCGAGGAGATCCCCCGGATCAAGGTCAAGCGCATCCGGGTTCCGGAGCATGCCCTGGATAAAGTAAAGGCTGCCCTGGAGCGCAATCCCAGGTTCAGTTTTGCTGAAAAGAACTTCCTGGCCCAGGGTGTTTATGTCCCTGATGATGAGAAATACGATTCCCAATGGCATCTGCCTAAGATCGAATCCCCTTCGGGCTGGGATTTGAATCAGGGAGCGTCCGGTGAAACGATTGCCATAATTGATTCAGGAATTGACCCTGATCATCCTGATCTGGCTGCCAAGCTCATTCCGGGCAAGAACTTTCTGGACGAAAGTTCCGACACCCACGATGTACTGGGGCATGGTACTGCGGTTACCGGAAGTGCGACCGCTATCGGTGACAATCTTGAGGGGGTTGCCGGTGTGGCCTGGGACAATGCCATCATGCCCCTGGTGGTTTTGAGCAGTGATAATTGGGCCTATTATTCCGATATTGCCTCTGCCATAACCTATGCAGTAGATAATGGTGCAAGAGTGATGAACATCAGTATTGCCGGGTCCAGCAGTTCCTATACCCTGCAGAATGCAGTGGATTATGCCTGGGATAAGGGGGCTGTGATTATTGCGGCTGCGGCTAATGAGTCCACTGATACACCCTACTATCCGGCAGCTTGTGATCATGTTGTGGCTGTATCAGCTACTGATTCCAGTGATAATCTGGCCTCTTTTTCCAACTATGGCAGTTGGGTGGATCTTTGTGCTCCCGGGACTTCCATTGTTACGACCAATAACGGCGGAGGTTACGGAACCTGGAATGGAACTTCATTTTCCTCGCCCATTACTGCAGGGGTTGTGGCCTTGATGTTTTCCGAGAATGCCGGCCTGACCAACAGCGAACTGGTTAATCTGCTGACCGGAGCAGTCGACGATCTCGGTGCAGACGGATTTGATTCCACCTTTGGACATGGGCGGCTTAATGCTTATAATGCCGTCCTGGCCGCCGGAAGTTCGGACACTGATTTGGATAGCACCAGTCCCGAGGTTTCCATAACCTATCCGGCTGACGACGTAACGGTAAGTGGAGTCGTCCCGGTGGAGGCGGATGCTTCTGACGATACAGCAGTGGAGTTTGTGGAGTTTCTGGTGGACGGAAACACGGTTGCCTCGGATTCAACTTCTTCCTACAGCTTTAACTGGGATACAGCGGATGTTGAGGACGGCTGGCATGAATTGATGGCCCGGGCTGTGGACACCTCCGGGAATGTCGGACTGTCGTCCCCTGTTAATGTCGAGGTTGAGAATACGGGGGCTGAGACAGATTCCGAGGCTCCCAGCGTGGCTATGAGTTCTGACAGGATCGGCAGTCCAGCAAAGCCCAAATTTAAGATTGAGGCCCATGGTTCCGACAATGTGGAAGTGATCAGAATGGAAATTTATGTTGATGGAGAGTTGGTTGCCAGTGAGGAAGACAGTACGATTAAATGGATGTGGCAGACTGACAAAGGGGATGCCGGGACATACGAGGTTACCGCCAAGGCTTATGATGCCGCCGGTAATGTGGGGCAGATTTCGATAGAGATCAGTTTGTAAGAAGCGGAATATAAATAGTAAGGCTCTGCGCCGCAACAAAAAAGGGGATGCGAAAATCGCATCCCCTTTTTTTGATTTAACTGGTGTATGAATGATTGTTTTCGCTGCTTATTGCCGCTTTCTGCGCAAGAAGGCTCCCAATCCGAACAGGCCGGTGCCGAAAAGAAGCATGGTGCCGGGCTCCGGGATCGGGTCACCGGTTCCCCCTCCACCTCCCCCGTCTCCTCCGCTGTATCCTGAGTAATGAGAGAAGGAGGTCAGGCTGTTATTGCCACCCATCTTGGGCAGCCCTTCTGTGTTCCAGGTGCCGGCGGAAACTGAAGGATCTAATAGATATAAACTGAAATAGTTGCCACCCTTGACTACGGAAAAATCAAGGGTTGTTTCATCTTCTGCAGGGGCAGGTTCGTCTCCATACTGCCAGTTCTGTGGCACTACTCCGGTGTCCCATGCAGGGTCATCATAGGTGGCCCAGGTCCCGGAATATGTTGTCCCGTCATTTTCATTCTCGACACTAGAGTAGTGGAAATCAAGATAAAGTGGGGTATCTCCACCCACGTCACCTCCATCGTATTCATATTTGCCATTTGATGACACCTCGAAGTCAGGATCAATATATTCCTGAATTAAGGCTTCAACCAGACCGGGCGAGTTATTGCCTTCAACGGTCATCTGATATTCACCAGGGGAATTGTAATACCAGTAACCATCCCCTTCCTCCGAGCCATACGGTCCGGTCACCTCTATGCCATAGTAAATATTATAATCGTCACCCTCGTAGGTAAAAGTATCATCCACAGTAATAGCGAAAGCATGACTGGCTAATATCCAGCCGGAAAAGGAAAGCAGGCAAGCCAAGCCTATCATCTTTTTTCTTATCATTTTTATTTCCTCCTTGTAGGCCTTTTGTATTTTCTACCGGCGGCCCGGCTGACTTTAATCAGTCCCCCAGCTTTCCGCCCCTGCCTCTCAGCAGATTCGGCTTTGTCAGTATCTTAATGATTAAATAGAAGCAATAAATATGCCAGCAAATTGAAAGGTGTTTTTCAATCTTACTTGACCGTTTTTATTAAATTAATTTGTTCTATCATTGATCGGGCTAAGTCTTAAAGTGTGCAATCGTCTACCCTCATCTTCCGGTAGTAAAGCTGGAATTTTCGTAATTGTTGTTTAATTAATTGAAATATAATGATAAGTTATTGTGAAAAAACGTTCCATTCCAAGTCGGGAAGTAAGAATAATTGCATCTATCAGATCAAAGATCATCCACAGGGGGCAGATATTAACATCTTGATAAAAGAAAGGCCCTGCTATATAGTTCTGAGGAGATTTGTCCTGCAGAGCGACGGTGAGATACCTGCCGGGTAACCGGATGCAGCTGAAGAGATACTATCACCGTCATATTCAACCATTAAACAACGTCCCCAAGTATGAAACATCTTTCCCCGCGGGTACTTTTTCTGTGCGTTTTTCTTCCCCCGGTGCTGTACATTTATACTATCCAGGGGCTGGAGATGTTTTTGCAGCATACCTGGGGATCTGAATTACAGGGCCGGATTATCACCAAACCCCAGGAACTGCTGTCCGGCCGGAAGACCATAAGTCAGGAGATCCGGGGCAACGTAAATGATTATCTGAAGTCGCTCTGGCTGGTCAGGCTGGGTCCGGAACCCCTTGTTCTGGTCAAGACCAGAAGCGGCCGGGTGATCTATCCACTCCCGGAAGGCGAGGGGCACGCTTATGATTATTCTGAAGGGATGTTGTCTTCTCCGGGATCCTCCGGCTTGTCCCGGGTGGCTGAAAAGAACGTTCAGATACTTCAGGAGGGATTAAGCTTTTCCCTGGCTGTAAAGATTCCCAGGAATACCTGGCTGGCCAATTTGGTCCTCCTGTTCTACATTCTGTTATCTGTTACTGTCTTATGCCTGAGCTACCGTTCCAGGACAAGAGAATTTGAAAAAATGACGAGGCAGCAGGAACAGGATCTGGAGGAGGCCAGGGAGAGGTTGGTGCAGGCCCAGTCCCGGCTCCGGAAAACCACTGACCGGGAACAGGCCTACCGGCGGAAGGTCGACCTTCAGCAGGAAGAACTGGTCCAGGCTGACCAGAGGCTTCAGAGCACTGAAGAGGAAGCCCTGGCCGAGATGGAGGCCCTGGAGGAGAAGTTACAGGAGAGTGCAGCCGAAAAGCGGGAGCAGGAAGAGGAAATGCTTGAGCTTTTAGAGGAAGTGGAAAGGCTGAAGTCTGTTCAACAGGGGGCGGCCAGGAAGAAGAACAAGCAGTATGAGATGATCAGCAAAAGGTTTAAGGTGCTTTACAAGAACATCGACTTCCATGACCGGGCTCTGGAAGGCTTTCTCCAGCTCCCCGGGGATCTGGAACTCAAGGCTGAGGAAATGGTGCATACCATGAATCAGGACTACAGTCTGGTCAAGGTAAAAAGAAAGGTTTTTTCCCGGAAAGGAAATGATCTGCCCGCCCTGGAGAGCATATTCGCCTACCGGGGCAGGATTTACTGGCGCAAAAAGGCGGATACCAGGGTGGAGGTCATGGCCATCGGCACCAAGAATACCCAGAATAAGGACCTGGCCTACCTGGAGGGGTTGGGATAGGGGATACAGCAGAAATTCCCAAAAAAACAGGGGCATCACATTCCTGCCTTTACGGGTGAAAGTTATGTAAGTATCTTTAGTCCCATACATAAGTTAAGGCTTATTTCAGCCCGGCAGAGAAAAATCAGCTTGAACGGAAAAGATAAAAAGGATGGATAAGAGGATGGGTTTTGCTTTCCTGCATAAAATAGATCAGGCGATTGGTTTGATTCTCTGAAAAGAAGGGTCGATATCATGAAAATCCACCTGCTAATACTTGGTATCGCCCTGGCCCTGAGCAAAATCTATGGATTTGCTCTACTTCTCTGGTATCAGAGACTGACGGCTTTTATTTCAGAACATCTTTTTCTGCTTCATATCGGCACAGTATTTTTGATTCTTTCCCTGATTCTCCTGGCCGTATTCCTGAATAAAACCACCATACTCAGCACCATCCGTGTCTTGAGTAAAATGTTAATGGAAATAAGCCTCTTCGCCATCAGCCTGATTTCCTTCGGTTCCCTTTACTTTGCTGTCTCATTCAATCAAAATATCTGGCCTGATTTTATTCCCATTCTCGCCCTCCCTGTAATCGGGGTTCTGGCCTCATCATTCTGCTTAAATATAATCGATTTTAATCAGCCGCTTAGTTCCGGGGTAGTTAATTCCTTAGTCGTGGGAGTTTTCAGTTTTTTTATCGTGAATTTGATTATGGTTTGAATTCAGGGTTTGCGCCCTGCCCCCTGAGCCCCATACATATCTACATTAAAAATGATAGGTTAAGTCCAGAAAGTACTGATCATTTTCGCGGAATCTGCCAAGCCAGGTGTCCTGATCCCCTGAGAAGATGTGGGCCCCTATGGTGAGATCGAGATTGGTTATGTATGTGTATTTCAGACGCGGAGAAAGGTAATGGGATCTGTTGTTCAGAGTGATTGAATAGTGGAGGCCCGCCTCCAGCCAGTCAGAAATGATGTCTCTGCTGATTTCCCCAAGAAGGGAATAAGTATCTTCATCAAAATAGAGGATGCCGGGATCATAGTCGTGTATATGGCTATGGGCAAACTGGAGGTTTAAATAAGTCTCTCCTCCCTTGATAGTAGAAGTATGATCCGCTCCCAGGATGTATTCAACAACCGGCCTTCTGACTGAAGTAAGCGAGGAGGTCAAGAAAGAGCGGTTTTCATGCCAGGCGGCTTCGCCCCGGACCCCGAAATCACCCACAGTGGTTTCAAAGGCCAGGCCTGCGGTTTCCGTCTTTTTATATTCCACTTCAACATTCTCATCTGTCAGTACGGCGCTGTCGAGAGTGGAAACCAGATTTTCTTCAGAGAATTCCCCGTCTACGGAGATGTTTTTTACCGGAAAGTTTTTGAAATAGGGGACATCTTCTGTGGTGTGGTGCCAGGATAAATCGAGATCCAGGTTCTTTATGGTAGTACTGAATCTCATGGCCAGTTCCGCTTCCTGGTTCGGGTCTTCTTCATGAACACCAATGCCTTGGAAGTATCTTTTCTGGTCAGGGGCAAGAAGGGGTGAGTTCTGCAGTTCTTCCTTGAGATGGGAAAATATGGCCCAGTCACTTTGGAAGTAATCCAGCTCCGATTCTTCAAAAAAGGGAATAAATACTGCTTCCAGTCTGGAATTGCCGAAAAAGAAATTCAGGTCTGCCATCCAGACCGGGATTTTGGTCTCTTCATAATCGGGAGTGATGAACTCCCGATTATCACGCGGATTGATGGTGTCAACCGGGCTCAGCCGGTCTGTTTTGCCCCAGCGGAGGATCTGTTTGCCCAAGGTAAAATCCATGTTGTCATTACGGTACTTCCAGGTGGCTTCGTAAAGATCCAGGTCATAATCATCGGTTTGATTATCCGGACCGAAATAGAGATAGTCGGACAATACGGAAAGGGTTAAGGCGTCTTTGTACTGGGTTTCTACCAGAATCCGGTTTTTGAGACTGGTATTGTTTTCGACTCGGTCTTCTCTTGCCGTGTCCAGGGAAGCTCTGGCTTGAAATAGGCCGGATATGGAAAAATCGGTTTTCTCTTGGCGGCCGGTTTCCGCAAATATATCCCCGGGGGCCTCAATCAGGTCCATTGATTCTGATTTGTTTTGCGAAGAAGACTGCTTCACTTCAGAAGTTAAGACAGGCCCGGTAAGCTCCGGTGCGGGAAATGCTGTAATATCGGGTGCTGAACTTTGGCCGGCAGAAAGGGGGAAGCATTCTGCCGGCCAAATCAGGAGAGCCGGGGTGACCGCAAATAAAATAGAAATGTATGTTAGCGCGGCTTGTTGTTTTGTCATTGCCATCTCCTTTCAATGACCTACACTACACAATTTCAAGTCTGAAGTCGTGCTAATAATCCGCCAGGCTTCTTCTGGATATTTCTTCCTTGTCAAGGTCAGTGTTATAGTCTATATCTTCAGTTCTGATGTAGGTTTTGTGTTCTCTGTCAAAATCCTCCATGCTAACCGTCATTTCCGTCCAGATACCTTCGATCTTCTCCAGCTCCAGAACCTTGTAGGTCTTAAAGTGGTCCCCTTCCCGGTTAAAATATTTTATCTGTACCGGTAGCAGGGCTTTCTTGGAGATCAGGCTTTCGGTACGGCTGTACTGAGAATCAGTGTCTTTTTTGGGGGTGGTTTCCAGGGCGTAGCAGTCCAGCCCTCCCACTTTTTCGGAGCCGGTTATTTCATAGGTGTAGTCGTCAACAGGCAGACGCTTCATGTCTTCATAGGTGAAGTCACTGTTGACAAAGCGCTGGGACTGCTGGGATGTGACAATTCTTCTGACTCTTTTCAGGGCCGGCAGATAAAGAAACTGTTCAGTTTCCCAGCCTTTTTTTTCAATTCTGAGAAAACCGGTACCTTCAATATCGGCAGGGGAGGTGAACCTGATAAGCTGTCTTTCCAGTTCATCTTCCATAAGGCGCTTACTGGTGAAATCTCTCACCCTTTTACTGCTGCCTTTGCTTATCATCACCATTTGTGAGGTCGCCACAGAGTTTTTACCCCTGTCCCTGTCAAATACTTTCTGGGCCAGTTGTCTGCCTGCCATATCTCCGGCAGTTGCAGATAAGGCAGATAGAAAAAACAAGATTGTAATAATGCAGGGAGGTATGCTGCAGCTTTTCATAGCTATGTCCTGTTTATCAAGAAGTGTTTTTATTTCGGCTGGAATTACATGCCGGGGACGTATTCCCGTCGAAGTCACAGGACCACGAAGAACCTGTCAATGAGATTTTATATCTTAATAATGCCGGCAGTCAATGACGTTTCGCACGGTATTGCCCAGTTGCTGAAGAGTCAAAGGCTTATAAATGATGGTTTTCAATCCGATATTTTTCATCTCTGTCTCAGAGATTTTCTCCCGGTAACCGGTACAGAGCACGACCGGCAGATTCGGCCTTATCTCCAGAACCCTGCGGCTTAATTCGTCGCCGGTCAGACGGGGCATTATCTGGTCGGTGATCAGCAGATCATAGTCCTCCGGGGCCTGCCTGAAAGCCTTTAGGGCTTCTTCACTATCGGTAAAAGTCGTAACTTCATAACCCAGGTATTCGAGGAGCCTGCGGGCCATGGAAACAACCTCCGTTTCATCATCGACATAGATAATTCTTTCATCTCCGGTCGGAAGGTTGGCAATAGCAGGCTTTTCCGGTTTTGATGCGCCGTCCTCAACTACCGGGAAGTAGATCCGGAAAGTTGTGCCTTTTCCGGGTTCACTTTCCACATTTATGGCTCCGTTGTTGCCGGTAACTATACCGTGGACCACAGTCAGCCCCATCCCGGTTCCCTGGCCTTTCTCCCTGGTGGTGAAGAAGGGAGCGAAGATTCTGTCCACGACTTCCTTCTCCATCCCCTTACCGCTGTCGCTTACGGAAAGAAGAATATGCTTCCCGGGGGAGAGATCAGGGAGGTTATGGCAGTCATCTCTTCCGAGTGCCACTGCCTGAAGGATAATTTCGATCCTGCCTCCTTCGTCCTCCATAGCCTGAACGGCATTGGTACCCAGATTCATGATTAATTGGTGGATCTGGGCGGGATCAGCCATAACCTTTTCCGGACCTGTTTCGATGTTCCGGTGAATCTCTATAGTTGAAGGGAGGGAGGCCCGTAATAATTTAATGGTTTCTTTTACAATGGGAAAGAGTTGAAGAGGCTGCTGGTGGATCTCGGATTCCCGGCTAAAGGTGAGGAGCTGGCCTACCAAGTCTTTTGCCCGGTCGGCTGCGTGTCTAATTTGGTTGAGGCTATCCCTGAGATTGGTATCGGGCTGGCTGTCAAGCAGGGCCAGTTCGGTAAATCCGTAGATCGCCCCCAGAATATTGTTGAAATCATGGGCTATTCCTCCGGCCAGAGTGCCGATAGCCTCCATTTTTTCGTTCTGGCGGATCTGGGTCTCCAGCATTTTCCAATCAGTGATGTCCTTGAAGAAATGAATATAGCCCAGAAGAACACCTTTGGGGTTCAGATAGGGAGTGGTGG
>JBKHJR010000060.1:0-18095 GCA_046537975.1 Desulfurivibrionaceae bacterium | reverse complement strand
GACTTTGTAGTGTAATTGATCCCTGAGCTGAGTCATTGATTAAAAAACGCGCCGCTTAACGGGAGTAATTTTTTGAAGGGAGAAAGAAAATAGATCTTGCTTTCTCTGTTTGTTTTGTGATAGCACCATTGTTTTCAGTCTACCCACTAACAACTCAAGATTTAGAAGATGTACCCAAAAAAATCAATAATAAAAAACGGAAAGACGGTTTCCAAATCAGTTTCTTCTGTGGAGAGATGCAGAAGACTGTTTGAAGTTGCCGGTCCTGAAGACACCCTGGGGATAATTGTCAATGCTGATCCCGATGCTCTGGCCAGCGCTCTGGCTTTGAAACGCCTTTTCTGGCGGCGGGTAAAGAAAATAGTTATCTGCCGCATCAACGCTATAAAGCGCTCTGATAACCTGACCATGGTCCGTTCTCTGCGGATTGATCATCATTACATCAACAAGATTGATATAAAAAAAATCACCAAATGGGCCATAATCGATTCCCAGCCCCATCATGACGCCAGGTACAGCCGGTTCCGTTTTGATATAATCATAGACCATCACCCGGTTAGCAAGCGTTTTGATGCTGAGTATGTGGATATCCGACCGGAGTATGGTTCGACTTCCACGATTATGACCCAGTATCTCAAATCGGCCGGAATCAAGCCTTCGGCCCGTCTGGCTACTGCACTTTTTTATGGTATTAAGACAGATACGGATAATTTCGCCCGCCCCACCACAGAGTATGACATCAAGGCCTTCCGTTATCTTTACCAGTATGCCAACCTGAATACTGTCAAGAAAATAGAATCTGCTGTTTTAACTAAAAAGTCGCTTACTTTTTTCAGAAAGGCCATAGATAATCTGGTATTTTCTAAAGAGCGGGCCTTTATTAACATGGGGAGTATAAAAGATCCTGACAATTTGGTTATAATCGCTGATTTCTTTTTAAAAATGGCTGAAGTTACCTGGAGTATCGTCTACGGGACTTATGGCCGTAAGCTTATTATTATTATCAGAAATGCCGGATTCAGGTATAATGCAGGTAACATGGCATCCCGTCTTTTTGGCGGACTGGGTAGTGCCGGCGGTCACCGGGATGCGGCCCGGGCCGAGATAAAGTTACAGACTCTTGAGGAGCAGGGTTATTCGATAGACGATCTGGATTCTTTTATTCATGACAAGATTGATAACTACAAGGTGAGGTAGTCTTATGCCGAAGTATAAGCCAGTCAGTACATTGGCAATGATTCTGGCCGGGGGCAGGGTAGATGAACTGGGTGTCCTCACCCATTATCGACCCAAGTCCGCAGTTCCCTTTGGCGGTGTTTACCGGGTTATTGATTTTGCCTTGAGTAATCTCATGCATTCCGGGCTGGAACTGGTGGCCATTCTGAGCCAATTCCGCAGTTTTTCCCTGATCAATCATATCGGTATAGGAGCAGCCTGGGATATGGTGGGCAGATACCGGGGAGTCTCCATTCTGCCTCCTTCCCCCTCTTCTGATTATGTCAGCACCACCTGGTACAGAGGTTCAGCTGATGCAGTATACCAGAATATTGATTTTATAGAGTATCATAAACCGGAAGAAATTCTGATTCTTTCCGGTGATCACGTTTACCAGATGGATTATAGGCCCTTGATTGACTATCATCGCCGCAAAGGAGCCGATCTGACCATATCCTGTGTCAGGGTCCCCATGGGAGAGGCTCATCGTTTCGGGATTGCTGATATAGATAATGAAGATGGAGAGTTCGGCGGCCGGGTCGTCAATTATCAGGAAAAGCCTGATACTCCCGAGAGTAATTGGGCATCACTGACTCTTTACTGTTTCAATTCCCGGATGTTGATCGACCTCTTGAAGGAAAAGGCAGCCGAGGGCGAGAGCTTTTACGAATTCGGCCGTGATGTAATCCCTTACATGATGGCCCGGGGCTGCCGGATTTACGGCCACAAGTTTGCAGGTTACTGGGGATATACAAGGACTGTCCAGGAATACTGGAAGACCAATATGGATCTCCTGGCCCTTGAAGGGCCTATTGATCTGGAGGCCTGGGGGGTCAGGACCAATCTTGAGCATCGTGATATCCGGGACTGCCAGCCCCTTAAGACAGGACCGTCTGCGGACATCTCCAACAGTCTTATTTACAATGGCTGCCTGGTGGAGGGCAAGGTGGAAAATTCCATTATTTTTCCCGGGGTTCATGTCGAGCAGGGGGCAATAGTTAAGGACTCCGTACTCTTTTTTGACAATGTTATCGGTAAAGGGGCCCGGATCGAAAAAGTGATCAGTGATGTAAATAACACCATAGGAAAGGAATCTGTTATAGGCAGTTCTTCTTCGCCGGACGGAAGTGAGATCACCACCATTGGCTGGAATAATTATGTTCCTGCAGGAACCAGGATAGATGCTGACTGCACCATTTATCCCAAGCTGAGCCAGGAAAAATTTCACAAGAGAATAAAGCGGGGGGAGACGATACGATGAATTTCGAAGGCGATGATAACACCCTGGTTTTAATTCTTGCCGGCGGCGTGGGGAGCAGGCTTAATAATCTGGTGCATACCAGGGCCAAGCCGGCTGTGCCTTTCGGAGGCATTTACCGGATAATAGATTTCAGTCTTTCCAATGTCATGAACTCCGGTTTTATTCAGGTGGGGGTCCTCACTCAGTATAAGCCTCTGTCTCTGATGCGCCATCTGGGAGTAGGCGAAGCCTGGGATTTCACCGGACGGACCCGCGGGGTTAAGATTCTCCCGCCTCGCACCGGTTCCAGCGATTCCGACTGGTACAAGGGGACAGCGGATGCCATTCGCCAGAACATCGATTTTATTAAGGCCCATCCCTCCCGGGAGATTCTGCTCTTATCCGGTGACCATATCTACCAGATGGATTATTCGAAGATGATAGATTTCCACCGCAGTAAACAGGCAGATGTCACGGTGGGTATGATGGTGGTGGATAAGAGCGAGATTCATCAATTCGGTACTGCGATCACCGATGACAACAACAGGATATTGGAGTGGGAGGAAAAACCCGAATTTCCGCGTACTGATCTTGCTTCCATGGGGATCTATGTGTTCAATACTGATTATCTCCTGGATATGCTGGCCCGGGAAAGTGAAATTATAGATTTCGGCAAGCATCTTCTGCCCCTGGCCATTGAAAATGATGAAATCTTTGCTTATCCTTTTCGAGGTTACTGGCGGGATGTAGGCACGGTTCAGGCCTACTGGCAGGCCAATATGGATCTGTTAAAAATGGATTCCGGGATTTCTCCTCAGGAATGGGGAATCAGGGCCAATATGGAAGAAAATGTCCGGGGCAGTGGTGACCGGCCTCCGGGGAGATTTACTAAAGACAGCAGAGTAGTCAACTCCATGATTTCCGTTGGGTCGTTAATTGAAGGGGAGGTGATAAACTCTGTTTTAAGCCCAGGTGTTCATGTCAAGAAAGGGGCCAGGGTGCAGGACTCTATCCTTTTCCATGACTGTGTGGTCGAGGATAACAGCATAGTTGATCTGGCTATCCTGGATAAGAGGGTGGTAGTAGGAAAGAATGCGGTGGTGGGCTATGGTGAGGATAAGACTACTCCCAACAGCTTGTATCCCAAGCACCTTTATACCGGGATTTCCCTGGTGGGGAAAGAAACCGTGGTTCCTGAAAGCGCGGTCATAGGCCGTAACTGTATGATAAGACCCTGGACGGAAGTCCCTGATTTTTCTTCTCTCAACGTTCCCACAGGAGAATCGGTCTTTAAGAAGTATTAGCCGGGCTGCAGCTGCCGGATTCGGTATTCATAAGCTATGGTCCCGAAATCAAAACCTTTTAGATGCCGTTTACGGGATTTGTTTTAACGATTTTATAAAAGGACCTACTGCCTGGGTGCCTTCCTCTTCCATCAGCTTGATGGTTTTGGTGCCGATAACCCCTATTTCGGCTTTCCCTTTGAGGTACGCTATATCTTCTTTACTGCTGATTCCGAAGCCTACGGCCAGAGGCAGGTTCGTTGCCTCCCGGCACTTTCCGATGTAACTGTTGAACTGCTCATCAAAAGAGGTCTGGCTGCCTGTAACTCCCCGCCGCGCTACACAGTAGATAAATCCCTCGCCGTGTCCGGCCAGGTATTTCATGCGTTCCAGGGAAGAAGTTGGCGAGAAGAGCATAATCGGGGTGATATTGCAGGTGCGGGCCATGGCAAAAAAATCTTCTCCCTCCTCCGGCGGCAGATCCGGAATTATCAGGCCCTGCACCCCGCATTCTTCTGCCTTTTTCAGGAATTTTTCAGGACCGTACTTGAAAATTACGTTGTAGTAGGTCATAAACAGAAAGGGGATCTTGTATTTCCGGGTGATACGGGCGGCAAAATCAAGGCAGCTCTTTACCCTGATACCGTTTGTTAGAGCGGACTGGTTAGCTCTGACAATTACCGGCCCGTCAGCTACAGGTTCGGAAAAGGGGATCTGCATCTCAATAAGGTTTACCCCGCCGGTAACCATATCCCTGATGATCTCTTCATTGGCTTCAAGAGAAGGATAGCCCAGAACAATATGGGTCATGATCAGGATATCTTCAGCCTCCAGAGCTTCTCTGACGCGGCTTTCAATTCCCATATTCTTCTCCCTTACTTATAATGAAGTCTTTCCAGCCCGGGTCGGCAAAGGCATCGGCAATAGTAAATATATCTTTATCGCCCCGGCCTGACATATTGATGATTACAGTATCTTCCTTTTTCATCTCTCCTACTTCCTTAAAGGCCTGGACAAAGGCATGGGAGGATTCCAGGGCAGGTATGAGCCCTTCCTTGGTCATGGTAAGTTCCAGGGCTTCCATAACTTCCCTGTCTGTGGCGGATTCGAAACGAACCCGCTTCTGCTTCCAGAGATCTGTCAGAATAGGGGATACTCCTACATAGTCCAAGCCTGCAGCTACGGAGTGGGTAGTCCGCATCTGACCGTCATCATCCTGGAGAAACATGGTCTTATAGCCTTGGGCCACACCTGCTGAACCATCCGAACCGGAAAGGCGGGAGGCATGGGCGCCGCTTCCCAGTCCCCTGCCGCCGGCCTCCACTCCTATCAATTCCACTGACGGATCCTCCAAGAAACCCTGAAATATTCCGGTGGCATTTGAGCCTCCTCCTACGCAGGCATATACTCTGGCAGGCAGCCTGTTTTTCCTTTTCATAATCTGTTCCCTGGCTTCCTGGCCGATGATCGACTGAAACCAGGCAACCATGGCGGGGAAGGGATGGGGACCACAGACCGTTCCCATGACATAATGGGTATCAGTCATATTGCCTACCCAGTCGCGAAAGGTTTCATTGATGGCGTCTTTCAGGGTCCTGGAACCGGAAGTAACCGGAACAACTTCTGCCCCGAGTTTCTGCATCCAGAAGACGTTGGGGCGTTGCCGGCGCACATCCTCTTCTCCCATATAGATGGTGCACTCCAGACCGAATTTGGCAGCCATGGTGGCGCAGGCCACACCGTGCTGTCCGGCCCCGGTTTCGGCAATAACCCGTTTTTTACCCATCCTTTTTACCAGCAGGCCCTGGCCCATCACATTATTGGCCTTATGGGCCCCGGTATGATTGAGGTCTTCCCTTTTGATAAAGATCTCTGCACCTCCGAAATGGCGGCTGAGATTTTCAGCGTAGCTCAGGGGAGTGGGCCGTCCGGAATAAGTTGACATCAGTTCCTGGAATTCTTCCCAGAAGGAGGGATCGCTGCGGGCTGATTCAAATGCCCGGTTTAGCTCCTGGAAGGTTTCATAGAGTATTTCAGGGATGAAGCAGCCGCCCCATTCTCCGTAGTACCCTTGTTTATTGTTCATAGATTATCCTGAAGCAAAATTTCAAGGGTTCAAGGATTAAAGGGCCGGGAGTAATACCGGTAAATATGGTAACCGTTAATTTAAACTCCCGAATCCTCGAGACCCAAAGTATAAGTTTTCTGTCAACTCTTAATTTATCCACTTGGCCGGGAATTCGCAATGAAGAAAAAGAAGCCTGCAATGTCGGGTAGGCCGGATTTAAAATCCCGAGCTGTTTCGGCAGGCGGTAGCAAAGTCTTCAGGGAAATGTCCCATTATCCAGCGAAGTTGAGTCTCGCTGAAAGCTCCCGGGGAATGAGGCAGTCTGGGCATAAAGGCATAGATGAGCCGCTGATCGCGGTCCGGGTTGTCAAGTCTTTTGGGATATTCTATGGAGGTAATCATTCGGGCCCCCAGGTCCGAGAGGACCTTGACTGCCAGGAAGATACCGTTATCAAGGGACTTGCGGGTGGCAGTGTCTGCTTCCAGGATATTTCCGACCCGGTTTTTGGTCATCAGCTGAATCTCCCATTGCGAAGTTTGGGCTTTGGGAACAAAAAGGATGGTATGTTCATCTTCATGGATGATCAGGGAGGCCTCGAGGTCTTTTCTGCCATCCATCCGCTGGTTGTTACGGATACAGGTCAGGTAGTCGTCAAAGAAGGGGCTGCCGTTCTCCTGCCGGTAGCGGTCAAGAAAATCCCTGATCAGGTCGCCGCAGCTGTAGCTCTGGTAATACTCCTTTTCACTTGCCTTACCTCCCTTATAAAGGGGAACGGCTGCAGGGATAAGGGCGTACTGCTGGTGTATCTGTTGATGGGAGGCATGAAGCCGGTTGCCGGTGGGGGCGAAGTCAAATCCGTAGTTCCAGCCCCAGAGAGTAGAGTTGTACGGGAATTTACCCCCTTGCTGAAAGCGGTTTCGCACTTTTTCTCTTAATTCTTCCAGGATATCGCAGGACAGGGGGCCGTCTGTCCCGGGTAGATGGAATCCGGTCATTTCAGCCAGCCGGCAGTAGGTTCGCTGGTAGTACAGGTGGCGCATTCCCTCGAGGTCAGAAAAGGATAAGTCCTGGATACTGTAACGTATTGCATCATGAGCCATGTTGGCGGCGTAATGACCCCAGGGTATGTAGGAGTTACGGCGCAGATACTCAAAGATATGGCTACCTTCCAGGTATTCGCCGACGACCTCACTGCCTCCTTGGGCCCCGGGGTTGAGAACCATGACCCTTTTATAATGGTTCGGCAGTGAAGGGTTGTTGGCCACCGCCTCGAAGACTTCCCGGTTATGAATTCTACTCCGGCATCTTCCCTGGTTATCCTCTTCATATATCAGTCCTTGGGGCTCGCCTGAATCATTGAAGTCAAAATCACAGGAGAGTTCGGCAATCCGGGTCAAATCACGGGGATCGGCCGAGGTTGTAGCCAGAGCCAGAAGCACTGATTCCGGGAGTTTTTGAAAAAGAGATTCGATGTCTCTGTCGTCCTGGCCTATAGAGCCCAGCCACTCCTTTATGGTTTCAGAAAAGGATGTGGAAGATGGGCTGGGCAGCCGGATTGATTCCGGATTGGCGGCTGTTTTTTCGGCCCAGGGCGAGTTTATAAAAGTGGTTCCTCTGAAGGGAAAAGGGTTGGTTATTTCATAAACAGGGGCTGCTTCTTCCACCCGGACATTATCCCCGGGAAAGTTGATCCTGTTATAGATCATTTTTTCGGCACACCGGCCCAGGGGCATGATAAAATCCCTGGCCCGCAGATTGACGGCGGAAAATGAGGGCTTATGGATGGCGTAGGTGAATTCACCTTCCGGAGTTATACAGGTATGGAGATTCATTATAGTGGCCAATAGTTAGTGGAAAGTTCAGTGTAGGCTGTCAGCGTCAACCGATCTTTCCGAATTCTGAAAAATTACGGCTAATCAATGTATCATGTCTCAAGTTTCTGGTGTAATAAAAGATGGTTAGGTCAATCAGTACATGATTGGTTCCGGTTTGTGGTTCGTACCTTGCTTGTCTGAATATGATCGATCAATTGGCGCTTTTTCCTGAAAAGGCAGCAGAGAAAATTATCAGTCTTTAGAATATGAGAAATATGATAAAAGTAAAAATATTGTAACATTTTCTCTACTTAGAGCAAATTAAATTATCATGTCATGTTTTTTGCAATAGAGCGGTCCTTTCTTGTTACTACCTTATCCAATTCGGACCACTATAAGGGAAGTTTATTTGCTTTAATCGTTTTACAGAGTTATAATTAATTTCAAATTCTTTATTTGAGATATCCATATTCAGACCACCTGATCCCGACAAGTTGAATAAACAAAGGGCTCATGCTTTAACATGCTGAGATAAAAGAGAATAATGTCAAGTAATTCACCAGGACTTTAAGGTTCGATCTTCGGTGCAGGATTCCGACATGATATCACCACCGTAGAAGTCATATCTTTCTCGCAGGGCTGCGGAACAAGGCTTTTGACTTTTTAACCTTGCGCCTTGGACCTTGTACCCTAAGTGTAAAACCTTGAACTCAAGGATGGCCATAAATGGTATCTTAGCAAAATCTTCGAGGTCAGGTTCTCTGATATTCTTTGGACCGGGATTATCTTGATGTTAAGCGATGGGGTTATATAAAGTAATTAGTAGCTACAAAAGTTATGATAACTGCACCCCAATCCTCCTGAATTCTGATTTATAGTTCATCAATTCCGGCTTTGCCGGCTCAACTCTATTCTATGGTTTAGTATACATTTTTAATGTGCACAAAATAATTATAAATAGGGCACTCCAATGTCAGTAGAAAAGAAAGGCTCCAGGACATATGATCTGCGAAAGATGGAAGATCTCTTTACCTGCGTGGAGATAGTCACTATGGCAAGGGGTGCTTTATATCCTGTGGATACCAGGCTGGCCTCCCGTCTGGGAAAGGTGAGTGATGCCCTGAGTGCATTTGCCATGAATATGGAGGCCGGCCCCCCAGAGCCTGATCAGAATGAGGAAAGGGGTGGAAAGGAGATGGAACAGGATCCCTCTGATCTCCTCTCTGATTTTCCGGTCTCTTCCGAATCCTGGAAAGAAAGCCAGCAGTCTGAAAAGGAGCGGGAATTCAAGGCCAATGAGGATGAGATAATTGATATAATAACCGGAGAAAGGATAAAATAATTCCTGCTTAAACAGCGAGCTTCCCCCATCGTCCTCGGTCCCACCCTTTCCTGTCTATTAAATCTTTTTTTGAAGCCGGCGCTTTTTGTTTAAACCGCCGCGGTCCGGCAGAGACGGCCGTACCCCCCTGGATTCGTTCCGGAAGCCCAATAGACTGAACCTTCCCGGAAATTACAGAACCAATAACCTCCGGGAGAACGGCTTTCAGCCAGGAAAATAAAGGACTGTTCCGCCGAAAAACAAGGATGGAGATAAAGGTCTTTACTGTTTTTCTGCGGTTCCAGTAAAGATAAGGCCTCCTCCATTCCGGGCAGCCGCCAATCATTGAAGCCGGCGAAATTATCCCGGTTCATCTTTTGGACATAGCCTTTTACTCCGCGGATACTGGTGATATCGCAGCCCTGCCTCTGCCACATTATACCGGTTACAATATCTGTTACAGTTGTACCGTCGCCGTTATCAATCAGATAGTTGTCAAAACTGCCGCTGGGATTGGTGCGGGAGTCAAAGAAGTTATGTCTGCTTATGAGGCTTTCTGTCTGTACTGTGGTAATTTTTCCAGCATCGGCGTTAAGGTGTACTTGATTGAGATCAGGGAGAGGGGAGGTCAGGTCGGGGAGACCTGTCTCCAGGTTTTCTTGTTCCGGTTCATCATTGATTGGTATTATCTTAGAAGAATCACCCCGGTCAATTATGTTTTCCTGGAGCCATATTTTTAAATTTTCATCAATGGCATAGCTGCGGTTAAGACTTATGGCCCTGCCCTGAGAGGCAACCGCCCTGTCTATCATTTCCTGGGGGGCCAGAATTCTGGCCAGAATCCTGGCAAATTTAATACCTCTTTCCATCAGGAAAAGAGCTGCCGGTTCGGACCAGTCATCTATGAAAAAATAGTAATGACGTTCTTCCAGGTTTCTCACCCTGTCTTTGCCTCCCCAGGATTCAAAAATCCCGAAGGTCTCGGCAGGCAGAAGATCCCAGTCGATGGCAGGGGCGGTTTCTTTGCTTTCTATTCCCAGCTCTGTAAATAAACTCATGAATTATTCTCCCGGAAAGTATTTTGCTTTTTACCTGAATTTCACTACATTGAGAAATAGGAAATTGATGCTGCGCCGGTTTTCAGGTCAGCTTATATTTTATTATAATAGGCATTATTATTTGAGAAGTAAATACAATAATAATTATTATTAGGTGATTAATGATAAAAAAGGTTGAGAGAAAATTACGACTTGGTCCTGGTCATCCGATTCCCCTGGGATCAACGATTTTAGAGGAAGGGGTGAATTTCGCCGTTTTTTCCAGGAACGCTGAAAAAGTCTCACTTCTTCTTTTTGAAACCGGTATTGAGGACAAATGGACCGAAGTCGATCTTGATCCTGCAGTCAATTGTACCGGTGATGTCTGGCATATTCTTATACGGGGCTTGGATAAGGAACTGCGCTACGGTTTTCGAATGCAGGGGCCTTACGACCCTGCAGGTACCGGTCATTTCTATTCTCCGGAGTGGATACTGCTGGATCCTTATGCTAAGGCACTTACCGGAGGAACCAAGTGGGGAGAAGTCTATGAAAGACGGGGAAAAAGGGGGGCTGAGGAGCAGTTTGCCAGAAGGTCCTGCCTCGTAGAGGATGATTTTGACTGGGAAGGCGACCGGCCTTTAGGTCTGCCACTGCGTGATACGATTATCTATGAACTCCATGTCCGGGGATTTACCCGTCACCCCAGTTCCGGGGTGGTAAATTCCGGGACCTATGCCGGTTTAGTGGAAAAGATCCCATATCTTAAGGATCTGGGAATAAATGCCGTGGAACTGTTGCCGGTTACAGAGTTCAATGAAAATGAAAACATCAAGAAGGACCCGGTAACCGGCGAGAAACTCAAGAATTACTGGGGTTACAGCCCCCTGGCCTTTTTCGCCCCCAAGGCCTCTTATGCAGTAGACGGCCGGAACGGCAAGCAGGTCAGGGAGTTTAAGGAAATGGTCAAGGCTCTCCATAAGGCAGGAATCGAGGTAATACTTGATATAGTTTTCAATCACAGTGCTGAAGGAGGAGCTGACGGTCCAATCTACAGTTTCAGAGGTATTGACAACACCATTTACTACCTGTTGGGGCCGGATAAGGAGTATCTTAATTTCAGCGGCTGCGGCAACACCTTGAACTGCAACCACCCGGTCCTCCGCAATCTGATTCTGGACTGCCTGAGATACTGGGTGGCTGAGATGCATGTTGACGGTTTCCGTTTTGATCTGGCCTCGGTATTTGCCCGGGATAAAAAGGGTGAGGTTTTGATCAATCCTCCAGTGGTTGAGCATATAGCCGAAGACCCGGTATTAACCGGAACAAAGATTATTGCTGAGGCCTGGGATGCCACAGGTTTGTATCAAGTAGGGGGGTTTTCTTCTTCTGCCAGATGGGCGGAGTGGAATGGGAAGTACCGAGACGATGCCAGAGCTTTTATCCGTGGTAATCCGGGAACTGTCCCCGATCTTGCCACCAGGATAGCCGGAAGTTCGGACCTCTATCAAAATAGCGGTAGAAAGCCATATAACAGTATCAATTTTTTGACCAGCCACGACGGGTTTACCCTGTATGATCTGATGAGTTACAACAAAAAACATAACTACCGCAATGGAGAGGACAACCGTGACGGTGAAGATTACAACATCAGCTGGAACAGTGGAGTAGAGGGTGAAACCGATGATCATGAAATAATGAATCTGAGATTCCGGCGGATAAAGACAGCCGCGGTAATTCTTTTTCTGTCCCAGGGGACTCCCATGTTTGTGGCAGGAGACGAGTTTGCCAGGACCCAATTCGGCAACAATAATGCTTTTTGTCAGGATAACGAGATCAGCTGGCTGGACTGGTCACTGGCTGAGAAAAACCGCGGCCTGTTCCGGTTCTTTCGTATGCTGATCCGGTTGCGCCATAGTCATTCCGTGTTCAGGCGGCGGGATTTTTTTCCGGCGGAAGACAGGGCTGATATTGCCGAAATCCAGTGGCAGAGGTCCGATCCCGGTAAAATGGACTGGTCGGCAGACAGCAAATCGCTGGCCTTTTTTTTGGACGGACGGGGAGCCCCTGAAGACCGGGATGATAACTTCTTTATTATGTTGAACTGTGACCGGTCTGCCCAGATTTTTCATTTTCCCTCCCCGGGGAGAGGTAGAAAGTGGTACAGCCTTATTGACACCAAGAAATCTTCACCCCAGGATTTCCTGCAGGAGGGGCGAGGTAAGCCCCTGCGGTCAAAGAAGAAAACCGTTGATTATATGTCCGCTGCTGTATTAGTGGCCAAAAAAGTGGATAAATGAGATTTCGAGAATAATATGGCCAATATAAAATATAAAATTTAAATATGCTTCAGGTTGCCGGAAGCCTTCTCCTCTCTTGACAAGTTTGGTGTTTCATTAGTGTCCCAACTGCCCACCCTTGGTTCCGAAAAGCTGTCCTCACACCATCTCTTAAGTCCGTGATCTGTATCTATCCGCCTTTTGGCAGTCAAGCGGAAATTTTTTAGCTGGCGACTTCAATTTATCCCCTGTCCCGGCACTCTTATATTGTCCCGCTATTCTAATGTCTGATTCCGGTTAATTTGGCATCTTTATTGCTGTAGTAAATACAAGAGTTGCTCGGCAGACAGGGATCAGCTGATCTATAAAGCCCCGTATGAGAGATGTTGTAGGGTGTCAGCCCGGGTATAGCAGAAAATAGAGAGAACAGTGGCAAGGAGAGCAGACTGATTGTTGTTACCTTAAGGTAACATTTCGGTCTGCTGCAACGTTACCCGAAGGTTATTTCTGTTCATTGTCTGTCCATGACGTACCTCCATGTAAGATTATGGTTTTTCAGTTACATCCTTATGAGATACTTATCAAAGGTACTAGTGAAAGTGTGGTTTATGAGTGAAGGGCTTGAAGGGACTTTAAGGAGGCGGATGTGAAAAACGATTATGAGACAAAGTATAATACGCATCTGATCAGGATACTGGTGATCTTGGTGGTGGCGGCGGTGGGTGGATATCTTGTCAGGGGGCTGTTATTGCCTGATGAATTCGGAAAATATGGATACTACCGGCCGGCAGCCGTGCAGGAGGAGAAGAACAGGCCCATCCGCAACAAAACCAACGACTCCTGCATGGAATGCCATCATCACATAAGAGAGATGCATCTTGAAGGAATTCATAAAACAGTCTCCTGTGAATTTTGCCACGGTCCGTATGCCGACCATATTGAAGACGGCAGGGTAACGGATAAGCTACCTGTGAAAAAAGGCAAAAAAATCAAGAAACTCTGCCTGCGTTGCCATAACGAGGTGATCAGGGCCAGGCCTCCGGAATCCATCAAGATGATATCCATGCCGGAACATCTAAAGGAAAAGAATGTCCGCACTGACCATATCTGTGATCAATGCCATAACGTCCATGCCCCCCTTATGTATGTCAAGGCAGCCCGCAGGATGATGGGACTTAAAGAAGAGGAGGAATAATGGAGGAAATTAAAAAAGAAATAAACCGGGACCGGCGGGCTTTTATCAAGAAAGTTCTGCGGGGGACTATCGCCGGATCACTCCTGCTGGTAATACCGGCCGGCGGCAAGGAAGTTAAGGAACAAATACCAGGGATGAGGGAGGAGAACAGCTTTTTCACCGGCAGGAACTTTACCTTTATCGTTGATATTACTCGCTGTATCGGCTGTGGTTCCTGCTGTGTGGCAGACAAGAATGAGTATCAGGTACCTGACGGCAATTATCGCACCTGGGTGGAGCGTTATATCATAGATGACCATGACAATGTCTATGTTGACTGTCCGGACGGAGGTCTCAAGGGTTATACCGAACCGCGCCATGACCTGCCCCATCCGGTCAGGGATACCTTTTTTGTGCCCAAGCTCTGTAATATGTGCAAGGAACCTTCCTGTGTCCAGGTTTGCCCGGTTGGTGCCACTTTTCAGACTGAAGACGGTTTCGTTCTCATCGATTATGAAAGATGTGTGGGCTGTGGCTACTGTGTCCAGGCCTGCCCCTATTCGGTCCGTTTTCTCAACCCTGAAACCAGGACTGCTGACAAGTGCAGCTGGTGCTATCATCGGGTCCGCAAGGGGCTTCTGCCTTCTTGCGTCAATGTCTGTCCTGTTCAGGCCAGAAAGTTCGGGGATCTGAATGATGAAGAGTCCGAAGTCTACAGTATACTTCGTCAACCCCATGTCATTTCCGTGCTCAAACCTGATATGGGGAATAAACCATCACTTCATTATCTTGGACTGAGAAGGGAGGTGGTCTAATGGATATAGCCCAAGGCGGTGCAGCTGGTGCATTGACCAATTTTGTTTTTCCCAATGATCTTCATGTCCACTGGAGCCTGATGATCGTCCTCTACCCCTATATTACCGGGATCGTGGCTGGAGCCTTTATTGTCTCTTCTCTTTACCACGTCTTCGGCATACAGGCCTTTAAGCCTTTATCCAGATTTTCATTGCTTTTTGCCTTCGCTTTTCTGGCCTGTGCCACCCTGCCACTCTTAAATCATCTGGGTCATCCGGAACGAGCCTTCAATATGATGGTGACACCCAGTCCCAGTTCTGCCATGGCAGGTTTCGGTTACATCTATATGGCCTATGCCATAGTTCTTATTCTGGAAATTATCTTTATTTACCGTTCTACTCTGGTCAAGCTGAAGGCTAAAGCTACCGGAATAAAGAGAACCATTTATAATATCCTGACCATCGGCACTGATAATATTTCCGAAAAGGCCCTGAATCTGGATCATAAAATGGTTACTTTTCTTGCCAGCATAGGGATTCCCATGGCCTGTATTCTTCATGGTTATGTCGGCTTTATCTTTGGGGGAGTCAAGGCCAATCCCCTGTGGGCCACACCTCTTATGCCGGTCATCTTTCTGCTGTCCGCCTGTGTCTCCGGCATTGCCGGTATAATCCTGCTCTATACTCTGATCAAGACCTTCAGCGGCGGCACCATTGACGTTCATAGTGTCAGGGTCTCTCTCAAGTTTCTCTGGGCCTTTTTCATTTTTGATTTCGGTTTTGAGATGCTGGAGGTCTTCAGCCATGGCTATATGGCCAGTCATCACTGGTATACTCTGGAATCCCTGTTGTGGGGACCTCTTTTTGAATCCTACTGGGTGGCCCAGGTTATGATTTTTTCCGTTATTCCTTTTCTCCTGCTGGCCTGGTTGAGTCTTTTCCGGGTAAGGGACAGTATAGTCAAGTTTGTTGCTCCGTTGGTTTCCCTCATGATTCTTATTCAGGTACTACTCATGCGCTGGAATGTGGTGATCGGTGGCCAGCTCATGTCCAAAAGTGAAAGGGGAAGTGTCTTTTTTCATCCGGAATGGCTGGAAAAGGAGGGTATCCTGCCGGCCATAATTATCATGGCCCTGCCTTTTATCATTCTCTACATCCTGAGCAAAATTTTTCCTTTCTGGCAGCAGGAAGGATAAAAATGAAATACAAGAAAGAAGAAGGGGGTGTCAGGCACGTTGTAACAGTGGAGCTGAGATAAGTTTTTTAAAGTGCAAGTCAAAGTTAAATGCGTAAGGAGGAGATCTTATGAAAAATTGGTCAAAGGTGTTTATGCTAACTGCATTGGCGGTCTTTGCTGCAAGTGCGGCTTACGGGACCACTGATTATTCCAAGAAGGCAAAAGATGAGGAGATTCAGGATAAAAATACCAAATGTATAAATTGCCACTTGAAAGAGAACCGTTCCCTGGTTCTTCAATGGGAAAATTCCCCCCATGCCGCGGCAGAGGACGGTAGAGTGGGCTGTTACAACTGTCATGCCGCCAACCCGGATGATGATCTGGCCTACAAGCACGAAGGGGTAGTCATTAAGACAATCCAGACCCCCAAGGACTGCGGGTACTGCCATGAGGACGAGACCAAGGAGATGACCAATTCCCATCATGCCACTGCCGGCCAGATTATGGCCTCCCTGGATAACGTTCTGGCCGAAGTCATCTGTTCCATGGAGGACAAGGCGGATGCGGTGAACGGCTGCTGGCAGTGCCATGGTTCGGTGGTCAAGGTCATGAAAGACGAGAAAGGTGAGCCCATGCTCAATGAGAACGAGGCGGTCATGATCGATCCCAAGACCTGGCCCAACACCGGGATCGGCCGGATCAACCCGGACGGCACCAAGGGAGCCTGTATGGCCTGTCATTCCAAGCACTCCTTCCGTTCCAGTGTGGCGCGGCAGCCGGATAACTGCGGCAAGTGCCATATGGGCCCGGATCATCCCCAGAAAGAGGTCTATGAGGAATCCAAACACGGTATAGCCTATAATGCTCTCCCCAGAGGTGATGGCCAAAATGAAATGAACATCCTCAAAGACGGTAAATGGGTGCTTGGTAAACACTACTATAATGCCCCGACCTGTACAACCTGCCATATGGGGGCGTATGTCAAGAAAAACGGGGCAGTTGAACCTGCAAGTCATAACGTCGGCGATCGGATTTCCTGGAATCTGAGAGCCAAGGTATCTCCCAAGATGAACCGGGCCATTTTCAATGACGGCACTGTTAAGGACATACCGGGGGATATTCCGCCCCGGCCCGGCCAAAAAAAGGAGGTTATCGAGTACGTACGGGGTGAGAACGGCGGCCTGAAGAAGGTAAGTACCCAGAAAACCATCGATAAGGTAATAAGCTGGAAACAGCGGAGAAAAGAGATGAAGGGAGTCTGCAAGTCCTGCCATGGCATACAACAGATCGAGAATTTCTATAAGCAGTTTGATTCTCTGGTGGTCACCTATAATGAGAAATTCGCCAAGCCGGCGCAAAGGCTCTATGGTATGGCCAAGGAGGATGGACTGGTTAAGGGCTCTACTTTTCATAGTGATCTGGGCTGGCACTGGTGGGAACTCTGGCACCATGAAGGTCGAAGAGCCCGTCACGGCGCTTCGATGATGGGACCGGACTACACTCATTGGCATGGTATGTATGAAGTAGCTGAGAACTTCTATTTTAAGTTCCTGCCTGAATTGATGAAACTGGCTGAAGAACACGGCATGATTGAGAAGTATGAAAAGGAGGTTGGCGAACTGATGGCCCGCCCTGAACATAAATGGCGGGAAGAAGGATTCAGCGCTGATATCCTGGAGTCTATCAAGGAAGAACAGGAGAGACGCTACGAGGATTAATTTTCAGATTATCAGGCTTTAGGGTTGAGGGATTATCTCATAGTTGAATTCTCCTCAGCCCTTAAGCCTGAATGGTCTTAAAACTTATATCCTTAGTGCGGTAGCTTTTTAGTCTTAATTATTATGGAAGAAAAAATGCAGAATTTAGCAGTAGCAAAGGGCATCTATAGGAAAATACTTTTGGTTCTTACCGTTATGGTGATTATGTTTCTCACGGCCGGCCATTCTCTCCGGGCTGAAGCCCTGGAGAACGGGGAAATGCTTGAAAATCTCGGCAGCTTGAAGCTGGGTTTTGACGGCTATTTTATCGGTCATGCTTTGAATGATGATCAGCTTGACCTAGCCAGAGGGCAGGAGTTGGAAGAATCCTTCAAAGGGACTTACAAATTTCGGGACCAGCAGGTTTCTGTGGTAGCTTCCAGGAAGGATAATATTATCCTGGCGGTATTTAAACGCTATGACGGTGTCGGCAGCGAAGACCTGAAAACAGGAGTGGCTGAGACTATGGACAGGTTTGGGGAGCCGACCACCATGGCCCATGATAAAATGATCTATTGGGCCTATGACAAGGATGGCAAAATAGGGGAGGAAAGGTTTAACCAATTGAAAAGTAAAGGGGATTTGCAGGTCCTGGCTACGGTAAAGTTTGACAGCAGTGTGCCGCTGGACAGGGTTGAGAATAACGAGGGCGAAGAGATCAACTATTATATAATGATTTCCTCGCAGCCTGTTTTAGAAAGCTTTTTGCAAAAAAATAAATTACTCCCGGACAGTGAGTAGGATATGCTATGGAGAGGTCTTCCCGATCCCAACACCTATATGGATGGAGCGGTCCGGCAGAGTGGCAGATATAAAGTTCTACCCGGAGTACCCCCCTTCCCCAACTTGAGGTGCATGAGGAATTCCCATTCCTCATGCACCTTTTGTTTGCCTGGCAAAGCCGGGCTTCCGTCCGCTTGAAAGAGAGCGGAGAT
>JBKHJR010000059.1:0-18259 GCA_046537975.1 Desulfurivibrionaceae bacterium | reverse complement strand
ATCTCCGCTCTCTTTCAAGCGGACGGAAGCCCGGCTTTGCCAGGCAAACAAAAGAAAGGCGCCATTAAAGAAAGGCGCCATTTTTTATATTGGCACCTCCTGAGTATTCTTATGAAAAATTTATTCTTTTTATAACTCCTTTAGCGCATCTGACTTCCTTAATGTTGAATTTGAGATAAGTATGGCATATTATGAATCTACTTGACCGGCGTGAAAGCAGAAACACTTACTTCCTGCTGGAAGCCGTCATCGCGACATCCCTTTTGAATTGGGGTAGTAGGTTGCGTGATGGGCATTTTGACTTTGATCTGATAAAAAATAACCTTGGAAAACATTATGTTTGAAGAACTGGAACTGGGACCAAGACAGCGTACAACGGTTGCTGCTGCGATGACTATAGGGGCGGCGCTGGTGCTGGTACTGGTTTCCGCCGCGACCGTGTGGGGGCTGGCTCTTTTTGTCGGTGTTTTCAAAAATGTATTGCTGCCTCCCGTGTTGGCGGGAATCCTGACCATGCTGCTACGGCCGTATTACAAATGGCTCCTCAAGATCTGCCGCCGGTCTCAGGCCGCATCTCTAATTCTGTTTTTTCTTTCCGCGCTCGTCCCGCTTGGTGTCTTTATCTGGTTCGCCGGTATCTTTGCCACCAATCAACTGTTCCACCTATTTGACGACCTGCCGTCCATGATCAATTCCATGCAGGAAACATGGCAGTCGTTTTGGCCGCAAGGAACCGCGCTACTGGAAAAATACGGCTTGATGTCCGAGTTCGGGAGCCTGCTGGAGAATCCCGGTGAGTTGGTAGCCAATATTCTCCGGACTTCCGGGGAGAGGATGTCGCAGTCCATCGTCCAGATGCTTCAGTCTGCGTCTGGCTTATTCGCCTGGGCCGTGCTTCCGGTCTATCTTGCATTCTTTCTCATGGCCAGACCGTTTGAAAGCAGACAGATTGGCGAATTTCTGCCGTTTTTAAAAGAAGAAACCAGAGAAGATGTTATCTATCTCTTCGATCAGTTCATCACCATTCTCCTGACGTTTTTCCGTGGTCAAATCATCATCGCCCTTGCCCAAGGAGTACTGTTTGCGATCGGTTTTGCCTTGATCGGTCTTCCCTATGGTATTGTTATCGGCGTGGTACTGGGGTTGCTCAACATCATTCCCTACCTGGGAAGCATCGCGGGCCTAGGAGTTGCCCTGCCGCTGGCCTATTTCGGCGATGATGGGAGCGTCTCGCGGGTAGTACTGGTGCTGGTCGTCTTCGCCACAGTACAGGCAATCGAAGGCTATTTTCTCACCCCGAAAATCATGGGCAACCGTACCGGCCTGCATCCCGCCCTGATCATCTTCTCGGTCTTCTTCTGGGGTGTCGCACTTGGCGGCATCCTCGGCATGATGCTGGCTATTCCTCTAACTGCCTTTGCCGTGGTATTCTGGAGACTGTTGAAGAAGAAATATATTACGGAAGTGGTGTAAGATCTCCCGGCAGGCCATCAGCTCAGAATGGCTGATTACAGCAGAAGGTTATAATCTTAAAAATCCTTTATTTTAGTCAACTTAGGCGGATTTCTACTATCAGATAAAATCCGGAACCAACAACAGGGAAGTGGAAGATACCATGACTCATCGAGAGAGGATAAAAGAACATTACAGACACGGGGATCTCCTAAACGCTATACTTGCAGGAATCGAGCATCTTGGAAAAACTCCGGAAACCGTAACTCCGGACGATCTGGCTCCGGTTGATGAATTTCATATCGGCGGAAGAACGGCTTCAGAAATATTTCTTGATCAGTTGGGGTTTTCCGGCAGGGACCACCTGCTTGATGTAGGCTGCGGCCTGGGTGGAACTTCCCGTTTTGTGGCGGACCGTTACCAGAGCCGGATTACCGGGATTGATCTGGTAAAGGAATATATTCAGACAGGCGCTGTCCTTTGCAATTGGGTGGGACTGAACCATTTAATAGCACTTCAGCAGGGTGACGTCTTAAACCTCCCCTTTGCAGACAGCACCTTTAACGGGGCCTTCATGATGCATGTGGGGATGAATATCCAGGACAAGGCCTCACTGTTTGCGGAAGTCAACCGGGTCCTTCGTCCCGGTGCTCTGTTTGGCATATACGATGTCATGCAGACGACTGCCGGTAAAATGGCCTATCCTGTACCCTGGGCCTCAAATTCCTCTACAAGTCAAATCAAAAGTCCGGAAACTTATAAAACCGTCCTGGAAGAAACCGGGTTTGCTATTGACAGCGAACGCAACAGGCATAGCTATGCCGTAAAATTTTTTGAACAGATGCAGAAAAATGCCGGTACCTCAAAAGAGCCCCCTGCCCTGGGGCCTCATATCCTGATGGGAGATGATGCCCGGGTTAAGGCAGAAAACATGATTGCCAATGTTTCAAGCGGCTGCATTGCACCTGTGGAAATAATTGCCAGAAAAAGGTGAAGGCTTGACCGGCCCGTTTGACATTTGGCTGTCCGAATATTTAACGGTGATTTTGAAAAACCCTTTGACCGCAACGAGGTGGACTTCATTCAGCAGGTGGCTTATAAACCTAAAAGAAGGTAATAAGCAGATACCTCAAGAAACCAGCCGGTTGTCCTTCTCTATGTGGCACCGGCTGGTTGATGAACAAAAAGATGAGACTTCAGTGGATTAGAGAAAGAGGCCGCAGTCCGGACAGGTATCAGTGGAAGTCTGGAACTGGAAGCCGCAGGCCGGACAAATGGCCTCTCCGTTATCCTTGTTGACTACTTCCTCACAGCCGGAAGTATCATATGTGGAAAAACCCGTGGTCCGCTCCCAGTAGCGCTGGATTATTCCCTGAGCCTCAGGCACGTCTTCCCTTTTTACGGCAAGATAGGCTCCCGGACCTCCGCAGCAACCCTTGCTGCAGCCGGGATCCTCTCCCATCAGGATACTGCTGACATTCTCCTTTTCCAGGGCGGCTGCAGCACCTTTCAATTCCTTTAAGTCTCCCTGCTGGACCGGGACAATGTCATCGTCGGGACTAAGTTTGACAGGTCCTCCCTGATTTTTGCCGTTCCTGCCGGTTGCCGCGGCCATCTCCCTGCCGGTAAGGAGTTTAATCCCGCACTCAGCGCAAAATTCTATATCGGCCCTATATTCGTCCCTGCACTCGGGACAATACTTGTATTGTGGATCAAACATTCTTCCCACCTCTGTATTTACTTGTTCGGACTCCTGATTCACCAGATACGCAGCAAGTGAATTTCGGTATCATGCTGCAAAACGGTAGACTTGCTTATCGCCCAATAAAATTCAATACCGATTTTTTTGTTTTTACCTTTGCCTTACAGGATATACCTGCTCAGATCCTTGTCTTCAGAGATATCTGACAACTGATTCTTAACATAGCCGGCATCTATGATAAATTCCTGTTCTTCCATATCCGGGGCATCAAACAACAGGGGATCGAGGACTCTCTCCATTACGGTCTGCAGCCTTCTGGCTCCGATATTCTCGGTCTTTTCATTTACCTGGGCCGCCATCCCGGCCATTTCCCGGATGGCCTCCTCTTCAAAACGAAGGTCTATATTTTCAGTAGCCAGCAGAGCGACATACTGTTTTATCAGGGCATTCTGGGGCTCGGTCAGGATTCGGAAAAACTCGTCTTCTCCCAGGGCGTCAAGTTCCACTCTGATGGGGAAGCGGCCTTGCAGCTCGGGTACCAGATCAGAGGGCTTGCTGACATGGAAGGCGCCGCTGGCTATGAACAGGATATGATCAGTCTTGACCATTCCCTGCTTGGTTGAGACAGTCGCTCCCTCGACAATCGGCAGCAGATCTCTCTGGACCCCTTCCCTGGAGACCTCACCACCCTGGCTCCCCTCGCGGCCGGCGGTCACCTTATCTATCTCATCCAAAAATATTATCCCGGACTGCTCGGTACGCTGAATGGCAAGCTGGGTGACCTGTTCCATATCAATCAGTTTCTCAGCCTCGTCTTTCTGGAGGACCTCTCTGGCTTCTGAAACCGAAAGACGGCGGCGCTGGGTCTTTTTGGGAAACATTTTGCCGAACATGTCTTTCATGTCCGTTCCCATTTCTCCCATACCACTGTTGGAAAAAACTTCCATCATGGGCACTTCACGGGACTGTTCCACATCCATCTCCACTACCTTGTCCTCCATCTTTCCCTGTCGCAGCATGGTGCGGAACTTCTCCCTGGTAGAACCGGCCTCCTGCCCACTTTCAGCGACTTCCCTGTCTTCTCCATGGCTGGGGGGAAGGAGAAGATCAAGAAGCTTTTCCTCCACCATAGCGGCGGCTTTCTCCTGGACCTTCTGTTTTTCTTCATCCTTGACCATATTAACTGCCAGATCAGTAAGATCCCGGATCATTGACTCCACATCCCGGCCCACATAACCCACCTCAGTAAATTTGGAGGCCTCTATCTTGAGAAATGGAGATTGGGCCAGGCTGGAGAGCCTTCTGGCTATTTCAGTCTTGCCCACGCCGGTGGGACCAATCATGATGATATTTTTGGGAGCAATCTCGTCCCTGAGGGGAGGCTCCACTTGCCGCCGGCGCCAGCGGTTCCGCAGGGCAAGAGCCACAGCACGTTTGGCATCATGCTGGCCGATTACATATTGATCGAGTTGCTTAACTATTTCTTTGGGGGTTAGGGTCTTTTCAGTCATATTTTTTCCACAACTATTTTCTGATTGGTATAAACACAGATTGACCCGGCAATTTTTAATGACTGCCGGCAGATCTCATCTGCAGATAGATCACTGTAATTGATAAGGGCCTTGGCTGCGGCTTGGGCATAGGGGCCGCCGGAACCGATGGCCAGGATCCCGTCATCAGACTCTATGACGTCCCCTGCCCCGGTTATCAGAAAGGAATGATCCCCGTCCATGGCAATCAACATCGCCTCCAGTCGCCGAAGCATTTTATCGGTCCGCCACTCCTTGGCCAGCTCCACCGCCGCCCGGGTAAGGTTGCCATTGAATTCAGTGAGCTTGGCCTCCAGTTTGTCAAAAAGAGTGAAGGAATCGGCCGTAGCCCCCGCAAAGCCGGTAATTACCCGGTCATGATAGAGACGCCTTACTTTTCTGGCCTCATGTTTCATCACTGTATTGCCCAGGGAGACCTGGCCGTCTCCGGCCATCGCTGCCCCGTCCTTATGCCGGACTGCCAGTATGGTAGTCGACCTTATTCTCTGCTCATCTTGGCCTGCCATTATTTTCAAACCTCTTTCAAAATTGTTTTGTAACTATGCATGAATTTCAGTTTCCAATTATGTTTACTCCCCACTGCATTTCCTGGCCATGGGATGAGTCCGGTCATACACCTCCATTAAATGATCTACATTCAGGTGGGTATATTTCTGGGTTGTGGAGAGACTGACATGGCCGAGCAATTCCTGAACCGCCCGCAGATCCGCTCCCATTTCCAGAAGATGGGTAGCAAAGGAGTGACGCAAGGCATGGGGTGTAACCCGGGTGCTTATCCCGGCCCTGAGTGCGTAATGCTGAACCAGCCGCTGTACGCTGCGGGAGGTCAACCGTCCTCCCCTTCTGTTCAGAAAGACAGCCTCGGACTCCACTTCTTTGCCTTTTTGAATACGGGCTGCCAGCAGTCTTTCCCTTTCTGCCAGATAATCATCAAGGGCCCTGACCGCTGGTCTTCCCATAGGCACGATCCTTTCCTTATTTCCCTTGCCGATCACCCTGACCAGACTGTCTGCCTGTTCCAGTCTGCCCATATCCAAACCGCTTAATTCCGAAACCCTCATCCCGGTGGAATACAGTATCTCCAGGACGGCCCTGTCCCTGCCGGCATGAGTATCATTGTCTGTCGGAGCCTGCAATAGCGAAAACACCTCATCCACGGTAAGAAAAACCGGAATATACTTGCCCTGCTTGGGCATGGCGATCTTTTCCAGGGGATCTTTTTTAATTTTCGCATCCCTGAGCAGAAAACGGAAGAAGCTTCTCAGGGCTGACAGTTTCCTGGCAGAGGTGGAGTTCTTCTTATACTTGGTAAGATAGTAACAGTAAGAACGAATCAAGCGGGAATCAAGATCATTAATGCTTTTGTCGCGGTCAACAAAGGAAAAAAACTGCTCAAGATCACGGCGGTAAGCACTTACAGTATGACCCGAGCACCCTTTTTCCCCCACAAGATAATTAAGAAACTCTCCTATTTCTTTTTCGACTGCCGATCCTTTTGTCATATCACCTTATGTAACCTAATTTGACATTTAACTCAATAAAGCAGATGTTGCTGCTGAACAGTTACTGTCTGAATAAGTTGCATATTAAGCAAAGTGGTGGTAAAAATTCCCATAGAAAATTCCTTATTAACAAACTATCTTTAAATTTTTATGGCTAAGAAAAAAAACCTGGAAGACGCCCTTAATCAACTGGAAGAGATCACCCAGGAGATGGAAGAAGGGGGCTTAAGCCTGGACAACTCCCTTAAAAAATTCAATGAGGGGATGAAACTTGTAGAGTTCTGCAATCAGAAACTTGATGAGGCCCAGCAAAAAGTGGAGATCCTGACCAGAAAAGAGGATGATACCCTGGAGTCTGAACCCTTCCCTCTGGAAGATAAATTAAGAGAGCAGGAAGAATAACTGATATTGAATATAAAATCATATCTGGAAGAAAAACGTCTAAAAGTTGAAAGCACTCTGGAGCGCACTCTGCCCGGTCCCGAAGGGTTGCTGGCCGATCATATCCAGGTAATGCGTTATTCTATTTTTGCCGGCGGCAAACGTATAAGACCGGTTCTGGCCATGGCGAGCGCGGAGGCTCTGGGAAGTGACCCTGAACCGTATCTTCCCCTGATTACAAGTCTTGAGCTTATTCACACCTATGCCCTGATCCACGACGATCTACCGGCTATGGATGACGATGACCTGCGCCGGGGCAAACCCACCTGCCATAAGGTGTTCGGAGAGGCAGCAGCAATTCTGGCCGGTGACAGTCTGGTCAGTTATGCCTTTGAGATGCTCTCGAACCCGGGATATGCCGTAGATCTTGCCGACTCTGACAAGATGAAGATAATAAATACTGTTTCCCGGGCCATAGGCCCCCGGGGGATGGTTGGGGGGCAGGCCCTTGATATTGCTTATGAAGACCGGGAAATACCGTTTGAGACCCTGCGCTTTCTGCACAGTTGTAAAACCGGAGCCCTGATCAGGTCCTCAGTCCAGACCGGTGCCATCATAGGCAGAGCCGACCCGGAGGAATTTCAGGCTCTGACCGCCTATGCCGACCAGATAGGCCTCGCTTTCCAGATTGTTGACGACCTTTTGGATGTTGAAGGAAATACCGAAAAACTCGGAAAATCAACAGGGGCGGACCTTGTCCGTAAAAAATCAACCTATCCCGGTCACCTCGGACTTGAAGAAACACATGCCAGGGCCAAAGACGCGGTAAATACTGCACTCAATGCTCTCAACTCCTTTAGCAGCCGGGCCGAACCCTTAAGGGAAATTGCCAGGTATATCTATTACCGGGACAGTTGATCTTAATGGCAAGTAAAAAGAAGGCGATAAGCCGTCGTCCTGAATTTTAATCCTTACCCTTTACCTTTTGCCTCATTAATTATGTCATCAAATTATATTCTCGATACAATAAACTCCCCTGCCGACCTCAGACTGCTGCATCAGGATCAGCTTGCTGTTCTGGCCGGAGAAATCAGGGAAAAGATAATAAAAACCGTATCCCGGACCGGAGGTCATCTGGCCCCGAGTCTAGGAGTTGTAGAGCTGACCCTGGCCCTCCACTATACATTCAATACCCCTGATGATAAACTGATCTGGGATGTAGGGCATCAATGCTATACCCACAAACTGATTACCGGCCGCCGGGATAATTTTCACACCCTCCGTCAGTACCAGGGAATCAGCGGCTTTACCAAACGTAAAGAAAGCATTTATGACGTCTTTGATACCGGTCACTCCTCCACTTCCATATCAGCAGGCCTGGGTATAGCCCTGGCTCAATATCTGAAGGAAGAAAACAACAAGACCATTGCTATTATCGGGGATGGCTCCATGACCGGCGGCATAGCCCTGGAGGGCTTAAACCAGGCCGGACATCTTGATAAGGATCTGATCGTGATCTTAAATGACAACGAGATGTCCATTTCCCCTAATGTCGGGGCCCTGTCAAGTTACCTGAGCCGGAAAATGACGGGCCGTGCCATGTCCCGGTTCAAACATGACCTCTCCAACTTTTTAAAACACTTTGACAATATAGGAGAAAATATCCGCCAAGCCCTGAAAAAGAGTGAAGACAGCCTGAAAGGGCTCTTTACTCCGGGTATGCTTTTTGAGGCCCTGCAGTTTGAATACATCGGCCCCCTGTCTGGACACAAGACAGACAACCTGATAGAAACCTTCCGCAATGTCAGGGATTACAGCTCAGGACCGGTAATTATTCATGTCCTGACTACCAAAGGCAAGGGTTACCTCCCGGCTGAAACCCATCCCGGTTCCTATCACGGGATTGGCCCCTTTTCCCTGGAAACAGGAAAACCGTATCCGGATAAATCGAAACGCATATCCTATACCCAAGTCTTTGGCGACACCATGGTTTCACTGGCGGAACAGGACTCCCGCCTGACCGCCATATCCGCCGCCATGCCCGGCGGGACTGGACTGGAGCTTTTCTCCGAAAAATTTCCGGAAAGGTTTTTTGACGTTGGTATAGCCGAACAGCACGCGGTCACCTTTGCAGCAGGCATGGCCTGTCAAGGAATGTTGCCGGTGGTAGCCATCTATTCCACCTTTCTGCAGCGGGCCTTTGACCAGATTATCCATGATGTCTGTCTCCCCAACCTGCCGGTTACTTTTGCCCTTGACCGGGGAGGCCTGGTGGGGGATGACGGCCCCACACATCACGGCGTCTTTGATTATTCATACCTTCGTTTCATTCCCAATATGGTGGTAATGGCTCCCAAGGACGAAAAAGAATTACAAAATATGCTATATACCTCGATCTACCATCCCGGGCCGGTTTCAGTGCGTTATCCCAGAGGGAAGGGGGAAGGCCTGGATTTGAACAGCCCCTTTGAAACCCTGCCTATAGGTAAGGGCGAATTAATGAGGGAAGGTGGAGATATCCTTATTCTTGCCGTCGGCAACCGGGTTTATCCGGCCCTGGAGGCGGCTGAGGAGCTTGAGCGGAAAGGGGTGGAAGCAGCGGTTATCAATGCCAGATTTGTCAAGCCCCTGGATGAAGAGCTGATCTGTAAATGGAGTCGAAAAACGGGAAAAGTACTTACCGTGGAAGAAAATATCAAACAGGGGGGGTTCGGCAGTGCGATTCTGGAACTCTTCAGCATCAAAGGATTATCCGGCATAACAACCGGAATGGTCGGTATTGGGGACCGGTTTGTTGAGCATGGTGATCAAAAGATACTTAGACAGATCACCGGAATTGATCAAGTGACTATAGCCAGGGAAGCGATGGCTTTGTTCACAGAAAGAGTAGAGCAATAGATTCCAGGGCTAAAAGGAGCGTCACCCTCTTTTAGCCCTGGAATTTTGTCATTTAGTTATTTGCCTTCGTTCAGAATATCCAGGATCTCATCACTGATATCGATCGATTCAGAAGCGTAGAGTAAGCCGCTGCGGGAACTAAGCCCTTTTTCCGTATTGTCCAGGATCAGGGTATAACCGTGTTCCTTGCCGTATTCCTCGATGATATCCTGGAGATCTTTGAGGATGGGTTGCATGACATCCTCCTGGATCTGCTCCAGTTCATACTTGGCGTCTTCCTGTTTGACCTGGAATTCACGCTCCATCTTGCTCAGCTCCTGTTGCTTCTCCTTCAGGGTTTCCTCACTCCAGACAGATTTTTTCTTGTCAATAGACTCCTGCAGGGCCTCAATTTTACCCCTCCTGTCTGCAAACTTTGCCCTGAACTCCTCTACCTTCTGCTCCAGCTTTTTCTGGCCGGCCTGACCGGATTCCGATTCGCTGAGAACCTTTTGCAGATCAACTGTGCCTATTTTGTTTTCAGCCCCAATCGCCTGCTGGTTCCAGGAAAGGCCAAGGAGCAGACAAATACTGAATAAAGTTATACCTAAAGTTCGCGCGAAATGCATAATTAAGATCAACTCCTGATTATTGTTTTTCTAATCATAATCACCGGATTTAGCTTCCGGCTCTTTAAAACACGGATCGGAAAAAAAGAGACTTTTCAATTGATATCAAGCGGGAAAATCAACGGATTTTGAAATCGTCCCTTCTGTTCTGGGCCCAGGCATGCTCATCATGACCACGAACCAGCGGTTTTTCTTCACCATAACTTATCGTGCTAATCCGATCCGCGTCAATACCCAAGTTGACAAGATATTTTTTAGCACTCTCAGCCCGCCGCTGTCCCAGAGCCATATTGTATTCACTGGTACCCCTTTCATCACAGTTGCCTTCAATTACTATATCTATACCGGGATTGTTCTCCAGAAATTCTGCATTATCTTCCATTCTGCTGATCTGGTCCTCCCGGATAGTAGACTTGTCAAAATCGAAATAGAGAGGCAGCATAGGAGCATGGGTCCGGCCTTCGGAAAAATCACGGGTTCCTGCCTGTGCCTGATCGCCATCAGAATCGAGAGGTTCAGGTTCCCCCATGGTTTCAGCGATATCCATTCTGCTCTCAGTACCTTCCTCCCTAGCCTGATCGCCGTTATCGCCTTCAGTCACGCCCTCTACCTTTTCCTCTGTTACCTGCTGCTCCATTCCGTCAGAGGCAATCTCCTTATCCCCACAACCGACCACAAATAAAGAGACGGAGATAAGAAGACTGATCAATACCATCAGCTGGACGATTTTACCTTTCATGAATACCCTCCCTAAGAAATAATCGAAAAAATATATTTAAGTTATTGTTATTTATTATAAATCGAGTCTATCCTGTATTACCTCAAAAAATCGAGTATTAAGAAACAGTAAATTAAAAACTGATTTATAATTTGTTTGGCGCTCCAAACAACAAGATGTTAATGTAACTTCGGCTGACAACAGAATCAACAGTAAAGAAAAGTTCTTTGAAATTCAATCTTTTTTTGTCAATTCATGGCAAACTTTAACTAATCTTCTTGTTATTGTAAGATTAAGGTAATCTCGATAAAAATATAATGAATTCTACACCAAATAAATCATGCAGCAAGGCACCGGGAAAAATGATTGCCGATCCAAACAGCCTAATAGCCAAGAATCAGTGGGGGACATTTTTTGGCGTCAACCAGAAGACACTTGACCAGGTATGGGAACAGCTAACTTCCCCCTCCGGTAATTCCTGTATCTATATCTCCATGGAAATCGGTTCTGATAGAGACGTCTATGCTCCGGTAAAGGAATATTTACAAAAGCTTGATGTACAGGAAACCCCGGACCCGGTTTTTAATAATTTTGTTAAAAAATTTATGACAGGTCCCGGCAAGTTGCCTAACTATAGCGGAGGATTGGGTGTTCTGGCCGGCGATAGCCTTAAGAGTTTTGCTGAACTCAAAATCCCGGTTGTAGCCATCTCCCTGCTGTATCGGAAAGGTTATTTTTCCCAGCTGGTAGATCCACATCTGGGGCAAATCTCTACAGACGCCCAATGGCAGCCGTCAGAAGTTCCCTCTCTCTATCTCTTACGGGATCCGGAAGATCCTGAATCACCTTTGGAAATAGAGGTGATGTTTTATGACCAGGAAGACAGGGAGATTCTGGCCACCGCCCAATTATGGCTTAAAATGGAAATAAATAAGGATCTGGATTATTTTGTCCCGGAAATTCTTCTTGATTACTGTGTACCTTCTTCTCCTGAAAATATCTGCCAGATCTGTCAGAGGCTTTACGAGTCTGCCTCGGAAGAGGCCAAAGCCACCCAGCGCCGACTCCTGGGGGCCTCCATCAGACCGGTAATGAAAAAACTGGGACTGACTGCACGGACCATTCACTTGAACGAACAGCACGGAATAACCGTGGTTCTGCATCTGATTGCCGAGTACCTTGAGGAAAAGATAGGGCCTACTTACAAAACCGAGGCAACCGATGAGGATATTCTGGAAGCTGCCGCCCATGTGGCCCAACAGGTGGTCTATACTATCCACACCCCGGTTAAAGCCGGTCATGACCTTTTCAAACACGGGATCATCGCCAAAATAGGTGACAACTTCTGTATCAGGGTATTACATCTCTTAGCCCTTGATCAGGACGACCAGTCTTCCTATAACTTTACCAAGCTGGCCATGTCCATAAACAGGGCAACCAACAGCGTAAGCCGCCTTCACAAGGAAGTCACCCGCAGGCAATTCCCTGAATTCGAGGAAAAAATAACTGCAATAACTAACGGGGTACATCATCTTACCTGGATAAGTGAGGCCAGAGCGAACTATTATGACAGTATAGCCGAACTTGAAGGATGGCGGGATAACCCTGCTGTTTTTAGCCGGGCCTTGGAGATCAAGGACCAAGAATCCTTCAAAAAGGGCCTGGAAGAAGCCTGGCGCCAGGACACCAGGCACCTGGCCAATTTCATCGATGGGATGTTTACCGAGCACCGCGTAAAAAAGGATGAAACCTGGATAGACCCCCCCAATTATATCTGCCTCCTTGAAGAGGACTGCCATCTGGATCCCGCGGTTTTCACTATAGGTTTTGCCCGTCGCTTCTCTGCCTATAAAAGAGCGGACCTGATCTTTGACAATATAGATACCCTGGCGGATATTGTGGTTAGCAACAACTATCCGGTAAATTTTATCTTCGCGGGCAAGGCCCATCCCAAGGATGAAATGGGCAAGGCCCTTATAAAACGGATACTTGACGTTCAGGAAGATCTGTATAAAAAAACCGCGGGGCTGGCCAAACTTGTTTTTATCACGGGCTATGATATGCAAATTGCCAAGATCCTGGTTTCCGGAGTCCATGTCTGGCTCAACACTCCGAAGCGGCCTCTTGAAGCCAGCGGCACCAGCGGGATGAAAGCCGCCTTAAACGGGGTTCCCAACATCAGCACCCTGGACGGCTGGTGGGCCGAAGGTTACCATGAAGGTAAAACAGGCTGGAAATTTGGCCATGAAACTCAGATTACCGAGGAAAGTCTGGACGAAAACAGAGAAAAGCTCCTCTATGAACAGGATGCCACCTCTTTTTATGAACTGCTGCCCGAAATCCTGCATTGTTTTTACGATCCTGACCGCCGCGGGGATTTCATGGACAAAGCTGTCAACAATATTGCCTTAAACTGCCCCGTTTTCAACACTCATCGCATGGTGGCGGAATACGCCCAGCGCTATAAGCTCATTCTGCCGGAAGCCACAGAAAAGAGATTGGCTGAACTGGCAGCAATCTATAAGAGCGATGCCTTTTGATAAAAACAAAGGTGCAAGGTCTCAGGGATCTTGCACCTTGATACCTTAATCAGGCACATTCGGAAAACCCGCAGGAGTGGCAGACGGCGCAGCCGCCTTCATGCTCCACAGGACCGCCGCACTCCGGACAGGCCCCCAGACCCTTCTGCTCTGAAACAGGATTGTCACCGCTATCATCACTGTACTCCAGATGCTGCCGCACTGCTTTAGCAATGGCATCGGCACAGGAGACCACCTTATTCTTACCGAAACCCACCGGCTTATGGCAGCTGATGCCGATAAGCTGTTTAATGATGGGATCAGCGGACAAGCCACTGCGCCAAGCGAGAGAAACAAGTCGGCCAATGGCTTCACACTGACTGGCTGCACACCCCCCGGCCTTACCTACAGTATTGAAAAGTTCAAAAAGCTGGCCCGGCCCGTTCTCATTTATGGTGACATACATGGGGCCGCAGCCGGTAGTCATCTGATAGGTGGACCCCCTGAGCTGCTTCGGCCTGTTCTGCTTGAACGGTTTGCCCTCCATCCCTGCTCCGGCTTTCTTCTGATCGGTTCTCCCTACGCTTAAAACCTGATGTTCCCGGCAGCCGTCTCTATATATCGTGATCCCTTTACACCCAGACTTGTAAGCGGAGAGATAAGCATCTTTGACTTCAGCAACTGTGGCGGAGTTGGCAAAGTTTATGGTTTTGCTCACCGCATTATTGGTATGCTTCTGAAAAGCCGCCTGAATATCTATATGGTTCTGAGGTGTGATGTCATGGGCGGTCTCCAGAATTTTCCGGAAGCCCGCGGGAATTTCCTCCATGCCTTTGACACTGCCGCTGTGGGCAATCTTCTTGATTAAGTCACGGGAATAAAAACCATTGGCCTTGGCCAGATCTTCGAAGACCGGGTTTACTTCGTAAAACTCATCGTTATCCATAACCCGGCGGACATAGGATAAGGCGAAAAGCGGCTCCACCCCACTTGAACAGCCTGCCAGGATACTTATGGTGCCGGTGGGAGCGATGGTTGTCCTGGTGGCATTGCGGACTGGTTTATTTATATCCTTTTTACCGTAAATGCTGTTCTTGAAAGCGGGAAAAGGACCACGTATTTCCGCAATTTCCCTGGAAGCCTGAAAAGCGGTTTCATCAATGACCTTCATCACCTCTTCGGCTACGCTTACCGCCTCCTGGGAAGAATAAGGAATGCCAAGTTTCAGGAGCATATCGGCAAAACCCATAACTCCCAGCCCTATTTTCCTGTTCTTCTTGGTCTTTTCTTCAATTTCCTTCAAAGGATAACGATTAACGTCAACTACATTGTCAAGAAAATGAACACACTGGGTCACGGTTTTCTTCAAATGCTCGTAATCGAGTTGGCCTTCTACTACCATGTTGGAAAGATTGAGGGAGCCCAGGTTACAGGATTCATGGGGCAAAAGCGGTTGTTCTCCACAGGGATTGGTACTTTCTATCTCTCCCAGTTCAGGAGTGGGATTGTCGGCGTTCATCCGGTCGATGAAGGCTACTCCGGGCTCCCCGGATAACCAGGCCTGTTCCGTAATTTGGTTGAATACCTTTACCGCGCTCTGACGGGTGACCACTTCTCCGTTCCTGGGGTTGAGTAAAGGATACTCTTCGTCATTTTCCACTGCTTCCATGAAGCTGTCGGTTATAGCCACAGAAATATTGAAATTGTTCAAAACGGTCAGATCAGACTTGATCTTGATAAAATCCATAATGTCAGGATGATCTACCCTGAGCATGGCCATATTGGCTCCTCTCCTGGTACCTCCCTGCTTGATTGTTTCTGTGGCACTGTCAAAGACGGACATAAAGGAAAGAGGGCCGCTGGAAATACCCCGGGTGGAATGAACTATATCACTTTTAGGGCGGATACGGGAAAAAGAGAAACCGGTTCCTCCGCCGCTCTTATGGATCAAGGCGGTCTGTTTAACTGCTTCAAAGATGCTTTCCATGGTATCATCCACGGGCAGGACAAAGCAGGCGGACAACTGGCCCAGCTCCCGTCCGGCGTTCATCAGGGTTGGTGAGTTGGGCATAAAATCAAAACGGGCCATCAGATCATAGAAGTCATGAGCCAGACCGGAGATATCCGCCTTTTCATCGTAAAGCCTGTCTGCTTCAGCGATGGAAAGGGCAACTCTCCAGAGCATCTGTTCAGGTCCCTCCACAGCCTCCCCCTGCTCATCTTTCTTAAGATAGCGCCTCTCCAATACGGTTAAGGCGGTTTCACTGAATTCAGGTTGTCTGAGCCCTGTGGGCAGTTTAAATTTGTCGATTGCCATCTTTTTCCCCATTAATCACACCTTTAATTTGTTATTGAAAAGAGTTGCCAGCAAACATCACACATACTAAATATTGCGTTACTTGCAACATGGAACCACAAGATAGTGGGATTTGTAAAGTGAAATTTTATTTTTTCTGGCTGTAATTCCTATCATACTGGAATAACAAAACTTAACACCCAGACAAGAGGGGATAAACAGGGTGGTTTTAAGGCCGGGAAAGCTGCTGGAAGTTAGTAGTAACTCTGAAAATTAAGTAGTAAATGAGGCTGATTTTGGTTATCTTTATCCGGCACGATATCTAATCCTCTATAACTTAATTCGTCCTCAAATAGGAAATATCCAAGAAAATAAGATGTCAAAGGCTCACGACCCGACTGGTCACATAAAAAAGATATATGTTCAGGAGAGTTGTCACCAATATCCTTATACTTCAGAGATACTTAAACGGGCCGGGAATATCAAAGTAGAGAAAATCGGTGATAATGAGTCTCCCGCGATCAAAGACCTCCCTTCTTTCCCGTACAGCTTCAAGGAAGGCAAACAGCGCCTGCTTCTTACCTGCAATAAAGGCCCCTTCTTCAAACCTTGTCCCGGAACCCGGGAATATTGCTGCTGTGATTACCAGATACTGAATACGGGGATGAACTGCCCCATGGACTGTGTTTACTGCATACTCCAGGCTTACCTCAATAATCCCTGGCTTACCTTCTTTGTCAATATCGATGACCTCCTGACCGAACTCGATCTGATTCTGGGCCGCACCAATCAGTTCTGGAGGATAGGCACAGGTGAATTCACTGACAGTATGGCTCTGGACTCTTTAACCGGTCTGAGCCGGGTACTGGTAAATTTTTTCAAGGATAAGAAGAACGCTGTCCTGGAACTCAAGAGCAAAAGCGCTGTGGTTGAAAACCTGAAGGGACTGGACCATGGAGGCCGGACTGTTATGGCCTGGTCTCTGAACAGCCCGGTAATAGCGGCCCGGGAGGAATTGCGGACAGCTTCCCTGGAAGAGAGGCTGGCTGCGGCAAGTAGATGTGCGGACTGGGGCTACAAACTGGCTTTTCATTTTGACCCTATCATCTATCATAAAGACTGGAAGGAAGGCTACAGTTATATTATCAGGGAACTGTTCAACAAGATCCCGTCTGAACCCATTGTCTGGATAAGCCTGGGTGCTCTTCGTTATCTCCCCCAGTTAAGACCTGTTGCCCTTAGACGTTTTCCCGGATCCCGGTTCTTCCAGGAGGAATTCATCACCGGTCTGGACAATAAGTTCCGCTATTTCCGCAGCTTAAGAGTAGAAATGTATAAACACATCCTCAAAGAACTCCGCAAATTCGTGGCCCCTGATACCTGTATATATTTTTGCATGGAAAGTGAAGAAATCTGGCGGGAATGCGGCTTCAGCACCTATGAAGCAAGAAATCTTCCCCAAAATCTGGACCGGGCTGTAAGAAGCTAAATTTATTTTCCCTCTTGCACCTTGAAAAGTATGAATTACATTTTACTTAAAAATGCGTAATCCAAGCCGCCGACCCGACCATAATATGTAAAAAGGAGAACAACATGATAAACAAAGCCATTCTTATCGGTAACTTAGGAGCTGATCCCGAAGTACGCTACACCCAAAACGGCACAGCAGTTGCCAACTTCAATGTCGCCACTAATGAGAGGTGGAAGGGACAGGACGGCCAGATGCAGGACCACACGGAATGGCATAGAATAGTAGCCTTTGCCCGGCTTGGAGAGATCTGCGGCGAATACCTATCCAAAGGCTCAAAAGTCTATATCGAAGGGCGCATTCAAACCAGAAAATGGGAAGACAAGGACGGCATAACCAGATACACTACAGAAATAGTGGCCCGTAATATGCAAATGCTGGATCCCAAGGGTGGGGGCGGGTCATTCAGCGGAGGCGGCTACGATGAGCCGCCAGTGCCTGAACCCCGTGGCGCCAGTGATTCAGGTGAAGAAGTACCTTTCTAACAATAACCGCTAATAGAAACGAAGCCACGCTAATTAGCTATAATTTATAGAGTCGATAAACAGTTAATGCTTTTTATTAGCGTTCACAAGTGATTACAAGTGATTAGACAAAAATATTAACGAGTGTGCAACCCATGGAAGACTATTATAAGATTCTGGGAGTTGGCAAGAATGCCTCCCAAGATGAAATAAAGAAGGCCTACCGGAAAATGGCCCTCAAGTATCATCCTGATAAAACCAAGGGTGACAAACAGGCCGAGGACATGTTCAAAAAGGCCAATGAAGCCTATGCTGTTCTTTCTGATCCCGAGAAAAGAAAGCAGTACGACACCTACGGCTCGGAAGACTTCCAACAGCGCTACACCCAGGAAGATATATTCCAGGGCTCTGATATCGCTTCAATTCTGCGTGAATTCGGCATAAATCTCGGGGGAATGGGCGGCGGCAGAGGCAGTTACCGCACCGGCTTCCGCACCTCCCGGGGAGGAAGCCCTTTTGAGGACATGTTTTCCCAAATGGGAGGCGGCTTCGGCGGAGAGGAATTCTCCAGACGTCAGCAGCCGGTCAAGGGACAGGACCTCTCCCTGGAACTCTCCATTCCCTTGGAAGAGGTCCTACAT
>JBKHJR010000058.1:0-18487 GCA_046537975.1 Desulfurivibrionaceae bacterium | reverse complement strand
GCTGAGAAGTCCGGAACGATTGGTATCAGCCAAAAGATCCCTAACTGCTCTGGACAGGAATTCAATCGGACTGTGCGGAAAGGCATTGATAATTTGTCTGGAGACGGAACTGGTTATCATATCTTCTTGGATCTCTCCTATTTCATGGTAAACAAAAGTTTCAAGTTCCGTATCCACCATCCTGTCAAAATTATGAATCAGACGGCTCTGATCTATTTCCCCGTCCTTATTAAGGACTTGGTAAAATTTTAAAGCGTGCAGAAGAGTTTTTTTTCCGGTGTAAGGGATTTCCTGAATCTGATCCCACAAATGAAACCGCAGAGGTTCCCGCCGGATATAGATTATCTCTTCCTGATTCATGGCAAATGGAGCGGCAAGCTCTCTGGCCTGTTCCTTCCCTAAAATAAACAGAGGGATTCCCTCTACCTTTCTTTCTTCTTTCTTATCCGCCAGAAAAAAAATCGGTTTCAAGGAACGGCCGTACCCCGCCCCGTAGAGCAGACCGGATCCACTGAACCACTGATTGACGGCACTTCCTTCCAGAGGATCAAGCACCTGTCCGTTGTAATCCAGAGATTGAAAAGGCTCATCAAACAGGGATTCCCAGAGCTTTTCCCTGGCATCTACCCATTCCATGAGCACGGGAGTATCCGGTTCCGACCAGGGCTCAAGCCCCTTTTCCCATTTATAAAGATTACGCAGGCGAAGAATCAGAATGCACAGGGAGTAAAATCCGGCAAACCTGGCATCAGATATTGTACAATTCCTCTGAATGGAATTTGCAAGATCCTCCAGCTTGGCTGGAACACGGCTATCTCTATTTACCGCCTGAAATTTTTCTGTAGTCATTTAATATGATATATAATTTCTTGTGAAAGGAAATGTCAAGGACAATTAATATTTGGAGTAATTGAGCCCGGTTATATAAGATAGTAATTTGTCCTGCAGACTGCGGACAAGTTTTTTATTTAAATTACTTTCCACTCTGAGCTGAAGCCACTGTTTACAAATAATAACCGGGCATTACTGATATTCCGGCGGGGTTATATCTTAATGCTGCAGAAAACTGTCAATGGACAGACTGTAACGGAATTCGCATGGTAATTCCTTATCTCGGTAAAACCCGACTTTTTTAAAAACTTCCCTGGAACGACCGTTCTGCTTATTTATCTTGGCAATAACTTTTTCTTTGCGCCATTCATAAAAAGCATGACGTATTCCCTTGCTTATAACCTGTCCCCCATATCCGTAGCCCCAGTATCTGGGATCACCGATAACCACAACTATTTCAGCCTTTTCCTTTCTGGGAACCAGACGCAGGAAGCCAATAGGGCCTTCTTCCGGATGTTCAACCAGAAAAAAGCTGCCGTCCCTATTAAAGTGCTGGGCGAAAACAGGCAACTGGGAATTCTGCATTTCCTTGAGCTTCCGTCCTATATTCTGATTCTCATTCAAATATTCAATAACCCGGTCATCGTTCATCCATGAAGCCATCCTGGCTACGTCCCGATCATAAATTTCGCGCCGAAATTCGATTTCCCGTTCCATGACAGTTACCTCCTTATCAACTTTAGATATTATAATATAATCAGAATATATTTAATTCGGTCGACAAATCGGTGAGGTTTTAGCAACCCGATCTTAGCCGGATCCCATACTAAAAATCACTTTCCTGGCCGTCAATATGAGGGAATAAATTTCCGGCAACTCAAAGGGGAAGTTCCTGCAATAGTAATGTCTGATAATAATATTTGTTCACCAATCGTCAGAAGAAAACAGACTTACATAGAAGAAAGGCCAAACCGATAAGAGCTGACAGGAAATCAGGGGCTGCCATATAGTAGAGAAAGATTTTGAGATACATCACCTCCACTCTTTGCGGATATTTCGCAATAATTGAAATTTGGCTGCAAGTCGTAAATCTTAAGCAGTACGTTATAAATCAGCAGCTTAACTTATTTTTTTATTGAGAAATAAAATTGTTAAAGTTATCATCACAACAGATGATGAGCGCAGTCAAAGTGATCCCCGACCATTCGGACAATTTGTTTACAGCAGGGAATTACTTTACAATGACACTCCCCTGACCCTTAATATAACAAAGAACAGAAGTTCTTTTTATTTATTAGATGCCGGAAAACGACGACCTTAACAGGAATCAACTCAGCCAGAGTCTCGAAGATTATCTTGAGGCAATCGCATTGATCATTGCTGAGAAAAAGAGTGTCAGAGCCAAAGATATCTCAAAACGCCTGAACGTTAGCCGCGCCTCTGTAACAGAGGCTTTTCGGGCTCTTTCCAAAAAGGGACTGATCAATTATGCTCCATACGAACTGATCACCCTTACCAAAGAAGGAGAAGCGCTGGCTGCTGACGTCATCCACCGGCACAAGGCCTTGAAAGACTTTTTCATAAATATTCTGGCAGTAGAAGAAAATATAGCTGACAAAGGCGCCTGCAGGATTGAACATACTGCTCCCAGACAGATTATAGACCGTATGATAGAATTTGTTCGTTTCATCGAGGTCTGCCCCCGTGGCGGGGCGGAGTTGATTGAGAAATTCAATGAATTCTGCCGCGAAGGGAAAACAAAAGACGAATGCGAGTCCTGTATCGCCAAACTAAATAAATAATCGGGAAAATAAAATGCACGGAGAATTTCAGGAAGGTTGGTATGAACACCCCACCCTGGGTATAATAAAGATATTCCGGAACAGCGACAACTGGGTGTATCAGTGCTACACCACAAATCACAAGAAAGCCTTGTCCAAGGAACGGACACTGGATCCCTGGACCTGGGCACTGTGCGAGAGTGTAAGAGAAAAGTAAATATTAACCGAGAAGAGCCAGAACCTCTTTCAAGCGGCGCATTCCCTCTTCAAGATCTTTCATCGAGGCGGCAAATGAGAAGCGAATAAAATCATCCGAGCCAAAGGCAATACCCGGTACGGTAGCCAGATAACTCTTTTCCAGAAGATATTCCGACATTGCTACCGACCCCTCTATAACCCTTCCTTCATAAGTCTTCGAGTAATATGCTGAAAAATTAGGAAAAACGTAGAAGGCACCGCTGGGGATAACACAGCTTATTCCCGGTATCGACCTAAGTTCCTGGACGATATAGTCCCTTCTGGGCAGGAATGAATCCCGCATCTGGACCGGGAAATCCTGGGGGCCGATTACCGCCGCCAGAGCCGCCCTCTGAGCCACAGAGGAAGGATTGGAAGTGGACTGGCTCTGAATCTTATTCATGGCTGCAATAACATGGGCTGGGCCAAGGGTATAGCCTATGCGCCAGCCTGTCATGGCAAAAGACTTGGAAACCCCGTTCAGAATAAGGGTCTGCTCCTTGAGATCCGGAGCTACATCCAGGATATGGGGAAGCCTGCCTTCATTGTAAACAATAGTGTCATAAATATCATCAGAGATAATCGCCCAATTTCCTTTACGGGCCATATCACTCACCGCCTCAAGAGCCGCTCTTGAAAAAACAGAACCGGTGGGATTGGAAGGGCTGTTAAGGATTATACCGCAGGTCCTGTCGCTGGTATATCTTTCCAGATCTTCGGGCCTGAGGTCAAAATCGTTATTTTCAGACAGGGGAATTAAAACAGGGGTGGCGCCGGCAAGCTGAACGATGGGAGGATATGATACCCAGTATGGGGTAGGAATCAAAACCTCGTCTCCTGGCCCAAAAAGAGCCTGGGCCATATTATAGAGACCATGTTTGCCGCCGCAACTAACCTGGATCTGCTCCGGCTTATAGTCCCAACCATGATTTTCTCTGTAACTCTCAGCTATAGCCTCTCGGAGTTCAACAATACCCGGCACTGCGGTATAGCGGGTGAACTTCTCATCAATGGCTTTTTTCCGGCCTCACAGACATGATCTGGAGTGGCAAAGTCAGGTTCACCGACGCTGAAATTAAGGATATCGGTCCCTTCAGCCTTCATGGCGTTGGCCTTGGCATTGACAGCAAGAGTCGGAGAAGGCTTGATCTCTTTTAGTCTATCGGCAGGTACAATTTTATGTTCATCCATGATTCTTATATATCTTAGAGGTTAGAGTTGGTTAACGGTTTCCATTTTTAAGCCAGATAAATTTAATATATATATATTTCTGAATCAATAAAAAACCTTGTGTAAAAACAGACCGCAGGCGGGAGCGGTGGGACCGGCATATCTCCGGTCCTCCGCCCTGAGTATCTTTTCAAATTCGGGTATGGACAATTTATTCCGGCCTGCCTCAAAAAGTGTGCCCATAATATTCCTGACCATTTTTCTTAAAAATCCATCTCCATAAATCTCGGCCCGGTATTCATTAAAGCAACTGTTATAGGAAATAATGGCGGTGTCGAATATTTCTCTCACTGCTCCCCTTCCTACCGTGCCGGGTTTGCGGGAACCGACGGCTTCAAAACTCGAAAAATCGTGTCTGCCGGTTAACAGGTGCAGACAAGACCGCATCTTGTCAATGTTGACAACCCGGGGGGCATGGGCGCAATAGTGGCGCCGGGTGGGACACATGATCTCAGAGTTGGAGAAGTAATAATGATAGACTTTGCCGGTAGCATCGTAACGGGCATGAAAAGACCCGGAAACCTCATTTGCCTCCACTATCCTTACCGAATCAGGCAGAATGCTGTTTAAACCTTTCCTGAAAGCCTGAATCGGAATGAAAGATGACGTAGTAAAATGAGCAGGCATAGCTTCGGCATGTACTCCGGCATCGGTCCTGCCGGCACTGTGGATGGCAACAGTCTCTCCTGTTAAAACGGTCAAACTCTTCTCTATAACGGCCTGAATGCCGGCGGCGTTTTTCTGACGTTGCCAGCCACTGAAACAGCTGCCGTCATAGGCGATTATCAACTTGATCCTACGCAAGGTGGTGTTGCCGGTTGTGGTGATTAAAAGTAGAGCTGCCCGATGACAGGATAGCTTTGCCTTCCATGGGATGCTGAGTTGGATTTAGAAGTGATCAGGGAAACAGGGGAACAATATCAAGGCCGGCAATTTCCCGGAAACCGCACATCAGGTTCATATTCTGGACAGCCTGACCGGAAGCTCCCTTGACAAGATTATCTATTACTGACAGGACAACGATTCTTCCTGTTCTCGGGTCAATCTGAAACCCGATATCACAGAAGTTGCTGCCCCTTACATTCTGAGTAGCAGGAAAGATACCGGGCTCACACAGTCTGATAAAAGGTTCATGCCCGTAGCTCCGGCTGTAAATCTCCATTATTTCCGCCCGGGAAGCATCCTCATTAAGCCCTGCATAGATGGTGCTGTTTATTCCCCGGGATACAGGAAGAAGATGCGGGGAAAAAGAAATAGTCATCTCCTTCCCGGCCAGTTTGGCCAGTTCCTGTTCAATTTCCGGAGTATGGCGGTGCTGGCCGATACCATAGGCCCTTATCCCGTCGGTTACTTCGCAAAACAGATGGGGAACCTTGGCCCCCCGACCGGCTCCGGAGGCCCCTGATTTTGAATCAGCCACAATGGATCCTGGGTCAATTACACCCTTCCTTAGAAGAGGAAAGAGACCTAAGATTATACTGGTAGGATAACAGCCCGGATTGGCAACCAGTCTGGCGGAAGCAATTGCAGACCGGTTTATTTCCGGCAGACCGTATACAGCCTCTTTTAGATACTCTCTGGCCGAATGGGGGCAGTTGTACCAGTTTTCATATACTTCGGCGGAATCAAGCCTGAAATCAGCACTCAAATCAACCACCTTTTTCCCGGCCTTCAGGAGGGGTGGTACTATTTTCATGGCAGTATGAGGCGGAACGGCGGCAAATAAAAAATCAGCCCGGTCTGCCACCTCCTGGGGGGAGAGATCTTCACAGACGATATCGGTAGTACCCCTGAGATTGGGATAAATCTGAGCCAGCTTCTGACCGCTGTACTTTCTGGAGGTGGCAACGGTCAGTTCCACTCCGTCATGCTGGTGCAGTATTCTGGCAAGCTCCCCGCCGGCATAACCGGAAACACCTATTATTCCTGTTCTGATCATAAGTCTGGATCCTGGTTTTCTACCTTTTGAATTCCTATCCTGAGTCAACTAATGTACAGTGTGAATTATGTTGAAACGCAAGCTTCACTGTTTGGAAGCTCCCGACTAAGCTCCTTGTAACTTTGTGCTTCGTAAAAATATTAATAAAAAAAGGGAAAAACAACCTCTTAGGTCGCCTTTCCCTTTTTTAAATCAATTTCAAGAAGTAAGATAGAGCAAATTACCGCTTGGAGAATTGGAACTTGGCCCTGGCGCCTTTCTGCCCATATTTCTTCCGTTCCTTGACCCTGGAATCACGGGTTAACAGGCCGGCTTTTTTCAGAGGCACTCTGTATTCAGGGTTGATCTCTAAAAGGGCCTTGGCAATACCGTGGCGCAAGGCTTCAGACTGGGCAGACTTGCCCCCTCCTTTCAGGGTAGCATAAACATCAAAGCTGCCGAGTTGTTCTGTTAGGGCAAAAGGCTTGACAGCGGAGTTCTTATCTATTCCTCCCCCAAAATAATCTTCAAAAGAAGATTTATTTACCTGGATATCGCCATTCCCGTTCTTAAGCCATACCCTGGCCACTGCGGTCTTTCTTTTACCTGTTGCATAGTATTTCTGTTCTGCCATGCTTTTCTCCAAAAATCTCTATAAATATTTTTCTGATAACTCCTGTTACAATTCCAGAGCCTGGGGCTGCTGAGCCTCATGAGGATGATCATCTCCGGCATATACCTTGAGTTTCTTCAGCTGCGCCCTACCCAGAGTGTTCTTGGGGAGCATACCTTTTACCGCTCGGTAGATCATCTCTTCAGGCTTTTTATCAAGGACTTCCTGTGCAGTCCGGGTTCTCAGTCCGGAGATGTAACCGGAGTGGTCGTAATATTTCTTTTTTTCCATTTTCTTGCCGGTCAAATGAACCTTATCGGCATTAATAACGACAATAAAGTCTCCTGTATCCTGGAAGGTACAGTAATTGGACTTATGCTTGCCCCGCAGCCTTACCGCTATCTCTGATGCCAACCGGCCCAGGACCTTGCCCTTGGCATCCACTACAAACCATTTACGTTCAATATCCTTAACCGGAGTCAGATAGGTTTTCATAACTTCCCTCATGTACTTACAAATATCTTAAATCCTGATGGACGTCTCTTTATCTTAAGAGAGGCGACAAATAAAAATGGACAAAAAAAGGTTCGAACTCGGTCCGAACCTTTAGAATATTTTCTTTTAGTTGGAGCGGGAAACGAGATTCGAACTCGCGACTTCAACCTTGGCAAGGTTGCACTCTACCACTGAGTTATTCCCGCTCGCCATTATTTTTAATAATTTTAAAGACTAAATTTATAAACAATATCTACCCTATTTGTCAACAGAAAAAAGATTTTTTTTGATCCGGAAACGCCCTGGACAAATACCTTTTACAGTTTAGCAAAAAAGTTTAATATCTGCTTGCTTCAAAAAAAAGATAGTTGTTATTCTAAGATTATCAAGTTAAAAAGGTACTTACATCCAACTTACTTAATAAAACTAAAATATGGTTTTACATGAACAAAAGAAGCTGCGAGGTAAAAAGAGAAACCAGGGAAACTCAGATATATCTTGAACTTAATCTGGATGGTAGAGGTCATACTGAAATCGACTGTGGTATACCTTTTTTAAACCACATGCTGACCCTCTTCGGAGTGCACGGGTTTTTCGATTTGACTGTCAAGGCTGAAGGGGATACCGAGGTTGACGGACATCACACCGTAGAGGATATAGGAATATGCCTGGGACAGGCCTTTAAAAAAATATTACATGATTTCAGTGGAATAAATCGCTACGGAAGCTGTTCCCTACCCATGGATGAAGCCAGAGCTGACATCACAATAGATCTTTCCAACCGGCCCTATCTTCACTATAATGCTGATAATCTTGATGCCAAAACCGGTGATTTTGACACAGCCCTTGTCCAGGAATTCCTGAGGGCGCTCGCTCTCCATGGCGGCATGACACTTCATGTGGATGTACCCTATGGCCGGAACACCCACCATATTATAGAGGCTGTTTTCAAGGCCTTGGGAAAGACACTTGATCAGGCGACTGCAATCAATACCAGACTTGAGACCCCTCTTTCTTCCAAAGGCAGTTTAACATCCTAAGGAGCTACAAGAAATGAGTTCCCTCCCTGTATCAATCGGTAAATTTCTCTGGCCGGCTTTGTTAATAATTACTGTATGTTCATGTAGTGATAAAGAAAAGGATATCAGCCAATCTGCGGACATGTCTCCAGTTAAGGTGGATTCCATTCTGGTACTGCCCGCTGATGTACCACTTGAAGCAGTCGGCAATGAAGAGGGACAGAATGCACAATCTCTCCTGAACCGTGGAGCTGAAACTCTCTCAGACCTGATGAAGAGCAAAGCCAGGGAAAGTGAGCGTATGGTATTTCTCTCCCCCAACCGGATGCAATCTATATTGGGTGATTATAACGGCTCCGAGCAGGAGATGATTCGATACCTTGGAAAAGAGACAGAGGCGGACGCCGTTCTCAGTACTCGTATTTTCCGTTATGTTAAACGATCGGGCAGCAAATACTCAGTTAGTCAACCAGCTTCTGTCAACTTCAGTTATAAACTTGTCCATACCTCCACCGGCGGTATTCTCTGCCATGGCCAGTTCAACGAGACCCAGGAGCCTCTGTTTGCCGATCTCTTCTCTTTTTTTAAATCCCTAAGCCGCGGTTTCAAATGGATCACCGCTGATGCCCTCTTAACGGAAGGAATGGAACAGGAGTTTAAGGAATGCACCTATCTCAACAGAGAATAAAAAACCACCCTCATCCTGCTCTCCCGGGGTCTCGAATTTTATTTCTTATTCCTTAACTTTTGTAATGAATATTCCCGGAAAACTGAATCGGCTTATAGGCCAGGCTATACATTCCTATAATATGCTGGCTGACGGAGACCGGCTCCTGATCGCCGTATCAGGTGGGATAGATAGTCTTGTCCTGTCAATGGTCCTGCATAATTGGAGAAAAAAAGCCCCTATCAATTATGAGCTTGAACTTGTCCATATTGATATGGGGGTAAAAGAACCACCGACTGAAAGCATCAACCAGCAGCTGGCCCGGTATAACCTTTCTGTCGAAAGAGTCGACCAAAAAACATTTTCTGGAAATGCCACTTTAGATGCCGCTGGCAACACCTGCTTTCAATGCTCCCGGAACAGAAGAACCAAGCTGTTTTCCCTGGCCCGGGAACGGGGATGTAACAAACTGGCTCTCGGACATCACAGGGATGATTTAATTGAAACATTTTTCATCAATGTTCTTTACTCCGGAAATATCAGCACCATGGTTCCCGCCCAGCCCCTGTTCAATGGCGACCTTACCGTTATCCGCCCCTTGGCCTTCTTAAGCAAGGAAGAAGTTAAGGAACTGGGCGAAATTTTCAGGCTCACCCCTGCTGCAGGCGACTGTCCGCTATCAATAACCACCAAGCGAGACGCCGTCAGAGAAATACTGGCCGATCTTTCTTCCTCTGATCCCGCAGTCAAAGGCAACATCTTTAATGCCCTGAGCAACGTAAGAGAAGATTATCTACTTAAAACTTAAGAATTCCGTCAATGAAAACCGCCCTTGAATGCCTGCCCTGTCTGCTGAGACAAGCACTGCATGGTGCTGGTCTGGCCACAGATTCACCTGATATTCAGAAAAGTATCATGGAACAGGCCTGCCGCATTCTCTCAGACCTTGACTTTAACTTAACGCCGCCGGAAAATTCCATAAGGATATATGAAGCCATTGCCGGAATTTCCGGTTGTAAGGATCCATTTATAGATTTAAAAAATGAAAGCAACCAACTGGCTCTTTCCCTGAGAGGTATGATCAAAGAAGAGATCGAAAGGACCCCGGACCCTTTGCTGACAGCAATAAGATTCTCCATAGCCGGTAACATTATTGATTACGGTTCCCAGCAGTCATTCCACCCGCACAGTGCCATTAAGGATTGCCTGTCCAGGGAATTGGCCATAAACGACTACCAGGAACTTCAGAAAGATCTGCGGGAGGCTGACTCGGTATTATATCTGGCAGATAATGCCGGGGAGATTGTTCTGGACCGCTTGGTCATTGAAGAACTTGAAGGACGGGTAACCATTGCAGTAAAGAAGGAACCTATTATCAATGATGCTCTGCTTGCCGACGCCGAGGTTTCAGGACTTGATAAGATATGCAGGGTGATGGATAATGGTACGAGCTGTCCGGGAACCCCTCTGGACCTCTGCTCCCCGGAATTAAGAGATGAATTCTCCGCAGCCGATATAATAATCAGCAAGGGCCAGGGCAACTTTGAGACACTGTCCGAAATAAGGGCGCCGATTTATTTTCTCCTTACCGTAAAATGCCCCGTTGTTGCCGAACATATTAAGGAACTAACCGGCCGCAGAGTGGAAAACGGAGAAATGGTTTTACTTAAATCCGAGAGCTGAAATCATCTCTTTTGCTCTCTGTTTAAGGAAGCGGGGAACGAAAATCCTGCAGTAAAAATCGGGTCCCTGAATTCAGAGCCGGAATTCGAAGTCAGCAGTTTCACAGCTGTCTGGCAATATCCTTGGCCCCATAAGTAATAATAATATCAGCCCCGGCCCGGTGAATAGACAGTAGTGTTTCATACATAACGGCCTGACCATCAATCCAGCCATTGGCCTCAGCCGCCTTGATCATGGCGTATTCCCCGCTCACATGGTAAGCGGCAACAGGGAGGTCGAAGTCATCCTTTAAGCTACTGATCACATCCAGGTAGCTGACAGCCGGCTTGACCATCAGGATATCAGCCCCCTCATCAACATCAAGTGTCGCCTCCCGCAAGGCCTCTCTGCTGTTGGCAGGATCCATCTGGTAGCTCCGGCGATCTCCTTCCCGGGGGCTGCATTCCGCGGCATCCCGGAAAGGTCCATAAAAAGCGGAAGCATATTTTACCGCATAAGACATGATCGGCACCATATCAAAGTTGTTTTCATCCAGAATTCCCCTTATTTCAGCAACCCTGCCATCCATCATGTCTGAAGGGGCAACCATGTCAGCACCGGCTTTGGCGTGGGAAAGACCAACCTGGGCCAGGGCTTCCAGAGTGGCGTCATTGTCCACCTGGCCGTTTATTATTATCCCGCAGTGGCCGTGGCTGGTATATTCGCAGAGACAGACATCAGTGGACACCATTAGATCCGGGGCCTTGTTCTTGAGTTCCTTTATTGCCCGCTGAATAATACCGTCCTGAGCGTGAGCCCCTGAGCCGGCACTGTCTTTTTCTTCAGGAAGCCCGAAAAGAATGACATGGTTTATCCCCAGCCCCATCAGTTCCTTGGCTTCAGCTGCCAATTGATCAACAGATAGCCGGAAGACCCCGGGCATGGAGGGCACTTCCTGCCTTACTCCCTTACCGGGCAGAACAAACAGGGGATAAATGAACTGCTCCGGAGACAGACGCGTCTCCCGGATTAAAGATCGCATCTGGGTGTTCCGCCGCAGCCTTCTGGGTCGGTATTCTGGAAAGACCATGTGTCACTACTCCTCTCGATTAAGTATAAGCTTTAACGAAACCTTTTCCTGCAGGAAACTCTCGGTTCTGAACCAGAACATTCTACGGCAAATCGCAGGTCCTGGTAGTTGATAATTTTACATCATGACAGTTCCGGGAGGCGACTTGATACTAAAACTCAAGCCCCTCGAAGACAGGAGATTCAGGTTTTAATCAAACTTGAAAAGTTCATTGATAAACCTCGTCATAAATTCAGAGGGGGATTTCACTCCTTCTTCGGTTATTTCGAGTTTATCCACCCAGTTCTTCTGACTCAGAAGCCGGAGACCGTACTCGCAGGCAGACATGATATTTTCGCACCTGGAATCCACTGTTTCCATGGTCTGGGGCTCTTCAGTTATAATCCGATCCACGGCAGCCACGCTGAAGGAGACATCTATACCGTATTCTTCGGTCATCGCCTCGGCGTACTGCTGGATATGTTCAATACGGTCAATAATATCCAGGCATATCTTCCTGGGATCGCTTATTTCCTCCTGGCAGATAGAGGCGATCAGGCGGGATCTCTTCCGGTTCAGAACCAGCCCGTTCTTGACAAAATAGTACTTCTGTTTTGATTCTATAAAAGAGATGAAACGCTTCCGCTCTTCTCTTACCAGCACCGAATATCTCTTCTTCTGCTCTTTCTGAATCTTTTTGTCGCTGAGCAGCCGCCGTAACTCTCCGGCCGGATCTCTGACCATATCTTTGGTCAGGACAAGATGACGGATACCTGTTGAAGGCAGTTTTTTCTCATAATGCAGCAGAACATCTTCAACGACACTCACCAGACCTCTGGCTCCGGTCCCTTCGGTAACCGCCCTGGAAGCTATCTCCCGCAGGGCCTCCTCTTCAAACTGCAGTTTTATGGCATAAGCATTGAAATCCTGCTTTTTGCTAACTATAACACTACTGTTAGGACTGACAAGTATTTCAAAAAAGTCTTCTTCACTCAGTTTATCCAGGACAGCAATGACCGGTAGACGCCCTACAAATTCACTCTCAAAACCGTACTCCAGCAGATCATGGGATTTGACATTTTTGAAGAGCTGAAAATCCCGGCGCGGTGAGGCTACGTCCTGTTCAAAACCTATGGACCGCTGTTGCACCCTTTTGCCGATGGTCTCTTCCAGACCGGTGAAGGCCCCGCTCATAATAAAAAGGATATTTTTGGTGTTTACCCTCTTCTGGGACTTTTTTCCGGTAGCCCGGTATTGCTCTATGGCTTCCATCTGGGATATCGGGTCATGGGGGACTTTCATTTCAACTTCTGTCTCTTCCATAGGTTTGAGAAAGGCCCGCTGTACTCCCGTCCGGGAGACATCTGCCCCGTGCCGGCCCGGGCTGGCGGCAATCTTGTCGATCTCATCCACGTAGATGATACCGTATTCCGCTTTCTTGACATCACCATCAGCAGTCCTGACCAGATCACGGACCAGATCATCGACATCACCGCCTACATACCCGGTTTCACTGAACTTGGTGGCATCTCCTTTAACAAAAGGAACTCCCAGATACTGGGCTATCAACTTGATCAGATAGGTTTTGCCGACTCCGGTGGGTCCAATCAGCAGGACATTGCTCTTTATCCTGCCGGCGGCCGGTTCGGTTATTTTCCCCATACCCGCCTGGGTGATGCGATTAAAATGGGTACATATCTTGGTGGCCAGGATCGCTTTTGCCTCATCCTGTTTAATAACATAGTCATCCAGATAGGCAATAAGCTCCTCTGGCTTCATGTCGAAATGAAACCCATTCTCCTCTTTTTCCGTGACCCGGGTTTCTCTACTTCCTTTTTTACCGGGGGAGGTGAGTACATCACTGGAAATAATCTGTACCTTACCGCCGTATTTGTTGGACAGATACTCGCCTATCTCCTTTTCAATTTCTTTCTGGTCGGGGATATTGGCTCCCTCAATCGTGGCCAAAGATGCGTTTCCACGAGGTTGTTGTCTGAATAATCCCTTGATTCTATACATAACAAATACTACTTCCTTATAGATAATAGCCGGTGAAGGCTATAGATTTCGGTTATTACAAATCTCTCTTAAATTTTCCGGAATTGAACATGGCGGAATCTAACTGGTTAATTTCAACCTTTTTAATTTCTTATGCAGGTGACTCCTTTCCAGACCGATTTGTTCCGCTGTTTGACTTATATTGCCTTCGTTTTCCGAAAGCCTGTCCTGGAGAAACTTTTTTTCAAATAAATTTTTCGCTTCTTTAAAAGTAATGTCTCCCGGAACCTCTGACAACCCGTGCTCTGCTTTTTCTTCAAAATTTATTTTCTCATTTTCCCTTGCAGTTATCCCGGAACCGAGCCGGGAAGAGGTCAAGAATAACTCGACCTGTTCCGCCGTAACTACATTTTCGGAAGTCATTATGGATATCCGTTCCAAAAAATTACGCAATTCCCTGACATTACCTGGCCAATCATGGCGGGCCATCACCTGAAGTGCCTCTTCCGAAAAGACCCTTTCTCCATAACCTTTTTTGGCATAATCACTCATCAGGGACTCAACGAGCATGGGGATGTCTTCGAGTCGTTCCCTCAAAGAAGGCAGGCGGATAGGGACTACATTCAAACGCCAGAAAAGATCCGCACGGAAATTGCCCTGGTTAATCTCTTCTTCCAGGTCCTTATTAGTGGCTGCCAGCACCCGGACATTAACCCTGATGGTTTTACTACCCCCTACCCTTTCAAATTTATGTTCTTCCAGGATGCGGAGGATCTTGGCCTGGGCCTTAAGGCTCATGTCACCTATCTCATCCAGAAAAAGGATGCCTCCGTCAGCCTGGTCGAATTTCCCTCTTCTGCTGGAAGTAGCTCCGGTAAAAGCTCCCTTTTCATGGCCGAACAACTCGCTCTCAATCAATTCATCGGGGATTGCTGCGCAGTTAACTTCCACCATGGCTTTATGGGAATAAGGGGACAAACGATGGATCATATGGGCAGCCAACTCCTTGCCGGTACCGTGCTCCCCTCTGATAAGAACCCAGGCATCTGTAGGGGCAACACGTTCAATATGTCGCCGCACAGATTTAATAGCCTCCGACTCACCGGAAAAGTCGGGTTTAGGCTGATCTTTCTGTTTCAGTATAACGTTGTCCCTTTCCAGACGGGCAATATGAAGACCGTTTTTTACTCCCAGAACCACCCTGTCATAGGAAAGTGGCTTTTCAATAAAATCAAAGGCTCCCATTTTAGTGGCCTGTACTGCAGTCTCAATATTACCATGTCCGGAAATCATAATTACAGGCATGGAGGGGAATTGTTCCTTAATTCGCTTCAGGGCTTCCATGCCATCCATCCCGGGCATCCAGATATCTAGCAGCACAAGGCTGATCTGTTCTTCCTCCAAAACAGAAAAAATTTCTTCAGCCGACTCCACCGCCAGAGTTTCAAAACCCTCATCTGCCAGGATCCCGGCCAGGGATTCTCTTATACTGCTCTCATCATCAACTATAAGTATTTTTTCTGTCATCACTTAATCTTGTTTATCTTCAAAAACCAGAGGCACTTCGACAATAAAGCGAATGCCATGGGGTTTTCTGTCTTTTACTCTTATAGAGCCGTTGTGATCTGCAATAACAGTTTCCGCAATGGAAAGACCCAGCCCTGTACCTTTCTTTTTCCGGGAGAAATAAGGCTCAAAGAGATAAGGCTTATCCTCATCCGCCACGCCCGGCCCATTATCCCTGACTTCCAGATAAACCAGGCGATCCTCTTCAGAGAGAATCACTTCAACTTCTATTATACCGTCATCTTTAACCGAGGCCACCGCATTGTCAAGAAGATTAACCAGCACCCGTTCCATCTGTTTAAGGTCAAAGGCAAATTGCGGAGGTTCTGTCTCGCAGATAAAGATAAATTCAGTATTTTTATAACTTTCTTCATAAAAAGCCAGGGTCTCTCTGACCATTTCCGCAAAATCATTACTCTTTTTCCTGACCGCAGGCATTCTGGCAAAGTTGGAGAACTCTTCCACAAGATGTTTGAGTTCATCCACATGATTGATGATTGTTTTGGTACAGACATCAAAAACCTCTCTATCATCGCTCAGGGTCTCCAGATACCTTTTCCTCAGTCTCTGGGCTGAAAGTTGAATTGGGGTAAGGGGATTCTTAACTTCATGGGCAATACGTCTGGCCACTTCACGCCAAGCCGCCATCCGCTGGGCCTTTTCCAGTTCGGTGAGGTTATCAAAAACCAGTACAACCCCGAGGTCTCTGCCTTCTTCATCAAGAAGGCCTGTCATATTGATCTTAAGTGAGAAGGTATCTTCACCGACTGTCAGCCGCAGAGGCATTTCTATGTTATTTCTGGACGACTTTGCCAGCTCAGAGTAAAAATTGTCCAGAATGATCTTGTGGTTGGGATGCAGTACTTCACTGTACTTATTATTTAAAATCCTCTTCTTATCTATATTGAGAAGTTCCTCCGCAAAGCGGTTGATCGTGGTAATGCGGCCCTCGGCATCAAGCGAGATAACTCCGGCTCCCACATTCTGAAGAATGGTCTCAGTATAGCGGCGCCGGTTGTCAAGCCGGATATTGCTTTCCCTGAGCTTCTCCCGGCCGATGCGCAAATCACGGGTCATTTGGTTGAAAGACTCGACCAGGGTCCCCATTTCGTCACCTGATTCTACTTCCAGGGCTATATCCAGATCTCCATCAGCCACCTGCCTGGTGGCATCAGCAAGTTTGGCTATGGGGCCTGTCAAGCCGCGGGCCACGTAAAAACCGAACCAGACCGCACAGAATATTATCAGCAGGGTTACCAGCAGGAGGATGACCAGAAGACTTGTCTTAATCGGTTTTTTGAGAAACATCAGCTGTCGATATCCCTCCAGGCCACGGGAAATTTTTTCCATCCTATCAAGCTGGGAGCTGGGAACCAGGACGGAAGTGAGCAAGACCTGTATTTTCTCCTTCTCCGAACCAATATCTACCGGCATAATTCCCCGGACCAGTTCACCCTTGGAGATGCTTTGAATAAGCACCTGTCCCTCCTTGCCATTGAAAGCCTTATGTAGCATCTTCCCGGGGATTTCCGGGAAGCCTTCCTGCTCTTTAAGCTCATCATTAACAATCCTGACCCGGGAACGGCGCTGTTTAGTGATGATCTCCATTTCAGCCAATTCATGACTGCGCAGGATATCACTGAGGAAAAGTTCCAGGTTATTCTCCCGGAATGTACGATACTTGCTGGATTCCAGCTGTTTGGCAGTGACCCTGCCCAGTCTTCTGACTTCCGATCGATTTTTCTCATAGACCCCCTGAGCTATCTTCAGGGACTGAAGCAGGGACTCTTCCACCTTGATATTAAACCAGTAATCCATGCTGGTTGAGACGAACTGCAGTGAGATAAAAAACAGAAGGGCGGTAGGTATCAGGGACAGAGAAATAAAGGAGACAACAAGTTTGGTACGCAGCTTCGAGCCCAGAATTTTCCTCTTACGCTCAAAAACCAGCTCAGCCAGGTTGCGCAGAACAAGGAATACCGCCAGAAGCAGAAGAAGAACGTTGATGTTTATAAGAACAAAAACCAGGACATTCCCGCTTACAGGAAAAGGAACGGTGCTTATCTGAAATATCTTGCTTTCCAGATAGGATAAAGAAGGGATAATAACAAGGCAGGCCAGAATAATGATTCTGAATCGCCGCCTTTTTTTCTCCTCATTTAACTGAAGTTCAGGTGACTCCATACATAGTTTGGTTCAAAGTTTGGGTTTTCTTAAGTTCTGACTTATTATAAAGACCTATAATAAAATTTCTATAATCAGTTGTCAGCGGTCTACAGGTTTACCACTGCCCGATTTCCGCTGTCGTTCCCGGTCAGAGGCAGGGATAATGAAATTAAACTCGGTCAATTCCGTCTCAAATTCCCATAGATTCCAGAACGGTATTATGTTCTGGAAATTAAAGGGCAGAGTTTTCTTTTCAAGACTGACTTTCGCCCTTATGGAATAATTGCCCCCGGGAACCAGTTTTGCTAAGTCAATTACTGCAAAATCATTGACTTCCTTCATCATATCCTTGGCCTCTTCAAGACTTGTCCGGGTAACAATCTGGTCTTCGGGGCCGGTCATCCTTATTTTATACTCATCTTTTAAACTATCGTATTCCAGGCTGCGCTCGAAATGATGGGAAGTTATCTCCTTGTCAAACCAACCGCTCCGCTGTTGGTGCAAGGCAATATAAAAACTGAAAGTAACCGGTATACCGTTTTTTATCCCTTCTTCCATTTCCCGGGTAAAAGGTTCGCTTACCCGGAAGTAAAGCAAAAGTTCATGGCCGGAATTTATGATAGCCATATCTCTTACAGAAACCTGCTCTCTGGCATCAGCAGTGACATTAAGGAGGGATAGCAGCAGAAAGGCGCAACAGAGAAAAACAATACCCCGCTTTTTGATCTTTCTTCCTTTATCATTCATCATTACTGATTCCGGTTTTTCCGGATTCGTACAGGAACTTCTTCGAGAAAAGGGCCAAAAGTATCGGGATCAACAGCAGAAATCGGTATCCCCTGATAACGCTTTCTTATAGTCTCAACCTGCTCAGGATCAACAAGATCGATTTTATTAAGGAGGCGGAGACTGGGAATATTGTTCAGACCCAAATCAGCCAGGATATCGTCAACCACCTTGATCTGTTCTGCAAACCTGGAATTGCTCACATCCACAACATGGATTATCAGATCAGCCTCGTGCAGTTCCTCCAGAGTTGCCTTAAAAGACTGCATGAGTTCCTCAGGGAGATTTCGGATGAATCCCACCGTATCAGTAATTATGACCTCCATGTCCCGGGGAAAACGCAAACGCCGGCTGGTAGGGTCAAGGGTGGCAAACAGCTTGTCCGCCACATCCACCCGGGCCGTGGTCAGGGCATTGAACAAGGTGGACTTGCCGGCATTGGTATAGCC
>JBKHJR010000057.1:0-18532 GCA_046537975.1 Desulfurivibrionaceae bacterium | reverse complement strand
CCACTGAACTGGCCAGGTCGATGATGTCATCATCTATTTTGAATGATTTGCTGGTGTGGATGGTTATTTTGGCCTGAGCCGTCAGGGTGGAAAGGATGATAAAAAGGAAAGCGGCAATAGCATATAATTGATGATATTTTTTCATAGATGTACTCCTGCTCCGGCTTTGAAGTATAAATTGTTGGAATATTTGGCGACAGCAGAATTTCAATGATTCACTATTCTGACTGAATCGGGCAATGCAGAATATCCCTGTATCTGATGTAACCTGCTTTAGTTATTGATTTTAAAACCTGGCACTGAAAACTTCAAGGCTTAAATTAGGACTTATTCTGCCTCTCAGTCCCGGCTGGAGCCTTAAAATCAGAATCATCCAGTAAATAATTAATAAAAACAGCAAGATGGTGTGTCTTAACCGACAGGCCTGATCCGGCGATGGTCCTGTTCAGCTGGATAAGGCAGCCGCTGCAGGTGGTGAGAAGAAAGTGGAGCCGGGAATCGGTCAGATCCTTTATTCTTTTATCAGCTATCTCCCGGGAGAGTTCAGGATAGTTGATCTGGAAAATCCCGCCGTTTCCGCAGCACCGTGCGGGGATGTCCTCCAGGATAATATTGCTGTTTGCCTTTCTCAGCAGCCGTCTGGGTGCTTCGGTAATCTTTTCCTCACCGAAGCGCAGATGGCAGGGGTCGTGAATGGCGACTCTGAGATTATCCTGATGCTGTATATGCAGATTTTCCGGCATTTCCTGATTCAGAAAGGAGGAAAATTCCCGGAGGCGCTCGCTGAAAAGCCGGGCTTTTTCTTTCCAGACCGGGTCTTCCGCCAATATATCCGGATAATTTTTTAGATGAGCATAGCAGGAAGCACAGGAGATGAGAATCGGGTCGCTGTTGTCTTCAAAGGCCTCGATGTTGAGTCTCGCCAGTTTCCGGGCCTGTTTGTCCTTACCTGCAGTATAGGAAGCGAGGCCGCAGCATGTCTGGTCCGTATTGTCCCGAACGCCGTAACCGCCAGCCTTCCCGGCCAGTCCGACGGTGGCCTTTTTTATTTCAGGGGCCAGGTAGCTTGCCAGGCAGCCGCTGAAGTAGTTGATTTCACCTTTATGTTTTTGCAGTTTTTCAGCTGGATTATCCGGCTGAGGCAGTGAAGGGAGATCAGGGGAAAAGAATGCCAGCTTCTGAAGCAGGCCGGATTCTTCCGATAATCCGGAAATTATTTTTCCGGCATTGCCAAGTCCCTTGAGCAGCAAGGGAGAGGCCAGGGTTCTCCGGGCAGCCAGCCGTTTAAGGTTTATGCTTCTCCCGGGCCCTGCTGCCCGGGCTCTGGTTTCAGCAATAATATCCCTTATCTTAAGTCCCCTGGAACAGACTTCTTCACAGGCCCCGCAGAGCAGACATTGAGAAAAAATTTCCGAATAGGCGGCTGACAGTTTATCAGGGGGGGTATTCACGAGGTGGAGTTTGCCCCGGGCGGTCACTGACTCCCTGCCGGTAACCAGGTATACAGGACAGACTGCGGAGCAGGCCCCGCATTTAACGCATTTGGCGCTACTTGGATGATCAGTCATTGGGGATTCGGCTTCACTCCCCACTTTTTACTTTCCATTTTCCACAACCTCAGTTCTGCCAGAGCAGATATTCTTTGATAAAGGGATCAAGATCCCCGTCAAGAACATGTTCTACCTTTCCGGTTTCAAAGTTGGTGCGGTGGTCTTTAATGAGTTGATAGGGGTGCATTATATAGGATCTGATCTGACTTCCCCAGGCTATCTCCTTCTTCTCGCCCTCTATCTCCTGGCGCTGCTCCTGCTGGGCCTGTTGTTCCCTTTTGTAGAGTCTGGCCCTTAACATTTTCATGGCCATGTCTTTATTCCTGTGCTGGGAACGTTCATTCTGGCACTGCACTACAATGTTGGTAGGAAGATGGGTAATACGGATTGCGGAACTTGTCTTGTTGACATGTTGACCGCCGGCACCGCTTGCCCTGTAGGTGTCTATGCGCAGGTCTTTTTCATTTATTTCCACCTCTATATTGTCGTCAAGCTCCGGGAAAACGGAGACGGAAGCAAAAGAGGTATGGCGGCGGCCGCTTGTATCAAAAGGCGAAATGCGTACCAGGCGGTGAATGCCTACTTCTGAACGCAGATGTCCATAGGCATTGCGCCCCTTGACCATTATGGTTACACCCTTCACTCCGGCCTCATCACCGGGAAGGTAGTCCAGGATATCAGTTTTGAATCCTTTATTTTCAGTCCAGCGGAGATACATGCGCATCAGGATTTCCACCCAGTCCTGGGCTTCGGTACCGCCGGCTCCGGCATTGATTGCCAGAATTGCATTGTTGGCATCATGCTCCCCGGTGAACATACAGTCCAACTCAAAAGCATCCACTTGGCTTTTCAGCTTGCTGACAGCTGATTCCGCTTCCTTGAGAGTATCCGGATCGTTCTCCTCCATGGCGAGTTCCAGAAGGGTTTCAGTGTCTTCCAGATCTTTGTGGAATGAGTTCCATTCCTCTATGGTTTCCTGGAGCCTGCTGATCCTTCGGTTGGTTTTTTTGGCCTCGTCAATATCATCCCAAAAACCGGGCTGCATGCTGGCGGCTTCCAGCTCTTCCAGTTTTTCTTCTTTATCTGCTAATTCAAAGATGCTCCTTTAAGGCTAACAGCCTGTTACGGATGTTCTGAATTTTCTGTTTAAGTTCTGCTGACATATTTATCACCTCATTATCTGTTGTTTATGGTACATATTTGCCGGAGGACCAATTTTCACCTTATCTGTTTCCGGCTTCCGCTGAGGGAATTTGTTTGCTATCAATGATTGGCTTGCCGGTAATATAAATCTATAGTAAAAAAGACGCAATGGCCAAAGGCAATGAAATCACGAAAATTAATGATGCTGATTGCCGCCGTTGATGATTTAAAGGTATAAGGTCTGCTGCGGCTTTTTAATCTTGAATCTGCAGTTCCGGGTCCTTGCGTTTTTTCAGGAGAAAGATGGCAATTACGGATAAAAGAAGGCAGATATGCGGGAATAGCCATCCGTAAAGATTATAAAAAGATTTTTTTTCCAAAAGAGGTAGTTCGGCGGCAACAAAACAGGGCTCAAAAAGGGGGGTTGCCTGTTTTATCTGACCTGCAGCCGAGATGAAGCAGCTGATACCGGTATTGGCTGCCCGTGCCAGACTCCGGCGGTTTTCCACAGCCCGGAAGACCGCCATTGACAGATGCTGAACAGGAGCGTCTGAATAGCCGAACCAGGCGTCATTGGTTATATTGACCAGGAGGTTTGCTCCGCTGTCTACCTCTTTTCTGGCCAGTTCCGGGAAGATTGATTCAAAACAGATTAGAATTCCCAGTCTGCCCCGCCCGGCCGGCAGAGGTGCTGAGCTTTCTCCGGCGCTGAAGTTTCCGACTGTCTGAACCAGCGGCCCGGGCAGGTTGAATTTGTCCTGAAACGGAATATATTCCCCGAAAGGGACCAGATGCTGTTTGTGATAAAGAAAACGGCTTAAGTCCGGTTTTATCAGAAGGGCAGAGTTGTAATAAACTGCTCCCCCGGAATCAAATGTTATGTAGGGCATTCCCGTAAGAAGGGAGTACTCCCCCTGTTGTACGGTCTCGCTGGTAATTTTTTTCATTAGTTGGTTTTCAGGCCTGAGAAAAGGAATGGCGGTTTCCGGCCAGATCATGAGATCAACTTCTTTTTTTTCGGCTGCCTGGTGGCTGAGACTGATGTATTTTTCCACCGTTTGTTCGGCGGCGCCTTTTTGCCATTTTTCCTCCTGGTCTATGCTGGCCTGAACCGCAATAGTGGACAATTTCTCCTGTCCTTCGGCTGATCTGTAATGACTGTCCTGGAGGAATGAGTAAACAAGTGCGGCGCCAATCAGGAGGAGAGCGGCAACTGATTGACGTAACGTATAAGGGAGGGTGAACCGGCTTTCTGTTCCGGAAAAGGGGACAAAGGCGGCAATAAAGGAAAAGATGACTGTATTGACCAGCACGATGAGAAAAGTTACCCCGTAATGGCCGGCCAGGTCGGCAACCTGGATAAGCATGGTGTTTGAATACTGGCCGTATCCCAGATCCTGCCAGGGGAAGCCGCTGAACAGAAAGCTGCGTATGAAGTCCAGGGATATCCAGAGCACCGGAACCAACCAGAACAGTCTGACCCTTTTAAGACCATAGCTGATTATCCAGGAGAAGAGAGAGAGGTAGAGGCTCATATAGGCGGCAAGAAGAATCAGGGCGATCCAGGAAAGCCACCAGGGCAGGTGCCCGTAGTGCTCCAGGGATATGGTAACCCATCGGAGCAGAAGGGTGTAATAGATCAGGCCGGTAAAAAAGCCGAGCAGCGAACTTTTACCCGGTTCTGACTGTCGGCAGACAATAAGAAGAGGGACGAGGCCGAACCAGGCGCAGAAGTGGTATCCCGGTCCCGGAGAGGACAGATAAAGGAGCAGAGACGAGAGAAGGACGGCAAGGAGGGAGGCGGCTGATGTCATTGAAGAACAGGGTGTGTTTGAAGTATTTGATACCTTAATTTATTTTTGAATGCCGAATTATAACTCCGGAGTCCTAAGTAACTATCTGTAAAATAACAGGCTATTTCGAAAAATCAGGCCAGTTCAGGAAGATGAATTTTATTTTGGAATCTTGGCTTTTACAGACCCCCTAACTGCTTAATATGCTGAACCGTCTGTTAAGATATATATCGTTCTGGTCTATACGTCAATTATTGATCCGGAATCGGGTTTCTTTATTGCAGTTTCAGGGAAAATATTCATGATCAGAATCAATTTAATATTAAAGAGGAGCTTTAATAATGCGTATCCAGGAGAAAATCAAGCTGGACCTGAAACAGGCGATGAAAGAAAGGGATGAGGAAAAGAGGAATGCTCTGCGGATTGTTATCGGTGAATTCGGCCGGTCCGAAGCAAAGGATCTCGATGATGGCGAAGTGGTAAAAATTATAAAGAAAATGATCAAATCCGAGCAGGAATCCCGGGCCCAGTCCGGAAAGCCAGGGGATTCAAGGTATATTGAAATCCTTGAATCCTATCTGCCGCAGACGGTTTCAGATGATGAGATCCGCCGTTGGATTGCGGATAATATCGATTTCAGCAAGTATAAGAATAAAATGCAGGCTATACGGGATATTATGGCCCATTTCGGTGCCAGTGTTGACGGGAATCAGGTCAAAACTGTTCTGCAGAACTATCAGTCTGAGTAATCTTATTTTATTCTGCCGGACAGTAATCGGCAAATTTCGTCTTTACTTACAGAATCATTCTGTTATAAGGGCATTGCTAAACATCGATTTGTAACTCGGTCGGCTGATACTTACACTTTGTACCGGAGCCTTGAGTTTTTTGGAACCGGTTTCAGCCTCAAATCATGCCGATTGACTACAATTCAGCGATTGATATCTGGTTGGGACCTTGAGCAGCTCTGTAATTCCGGGGGCGTCTTGCAAAATCCGCCTGATAAAGTTAACATAGTTATTTTGAAAAGTTAGTCCCACTGTAACGATAAACAGGACAAATATAATGGTTTCAAAGCGGAAAGGAAAAGTTCTGATTGCCAACCGAGGGGAGATCGCCACCCGTATTGCCAGAGCCTGCCGGGAGTTGGGCCTGGACTACGTGGTTATATATACTGAAGGCGACAAAGAGTCAGACCATGTTTACCCCTATCTCCAGGAGAAAGGGGAGAAGAAGGCCTGGAAAGTTTCAAGCTACACCGATCCCAATGATATCCTTGCCGTGGCTGATCATACAGGCTGCACCGCTATTCATCCGGGCTACGGTTTTTTTTCTGAAGATTACCGGTTTGCCAGACGGGTTACCACCAGGAGCCGTCCTTTAACCTTTATTGGACCGGACTGGGGGGTTATCAAGGATCTGGGCGATAAGATCAATACCAAAAAAGTAGCTGAAGAACTGGATATTCCTACCATTCCCGGAACCTCTGACCCTATTTACAATGAACTCGATGCCGAGGTGATCGCCGAAAATCTCATGAGGGCTCAGCGCAGGCAAGGCATAAATGAGCCTTCCATCCTGGTAAAGGCTGCCGCCGGCGGTGGAGGTATGGGGATCGAAGAAGTCTATCAGCTTGAACAGTTCCGGCGGACCTATCGGCAGATAACCAACTATGCCAAGCGTCAGTTCGGAGACGGTGGGGTCCTGATTGAACAGTGCCTCCGGGACTATAACCATATTGAAGTCCAGCTGACCTGCAATAAGCACGGGGAACGGGTCCATTTCGGAACCAGAAACTGCACTATCCAGAGTACGGGAAGGCAGAAGAGGCTGGAAGCGGCTCCCGGCTTTGACACCAGTTGTTATTCCTATAATTTTGATGCCCGGAAGGTACTTGAGGAGATTGTTTCCTATTCTCTGAAATTGGCAGATCATGTGCAGTATGATAATGTAGGGACCTGGGAATGGATCGTTACCCGCGAAGGCCAGCCTTACCTCCTTGAGGTCAACACCAGGATTCAAGTGGAAAACGATGTTTCCGCCAGGATCAGTTACATTGACAACAAGCAGCCCAATCTGATTCAAGAGCAAATAAGGCTTGCCCTGGGTGATAAGCTTGGTTACAGTCAGAAGGATATAGAATTTAAGGGAGCCAGTATAGAGTTCCGTATCGTTGCGGAAAATCCTGACAAGGGCTTCATCCCCTGGATCGGAACTATCTCCCGTTTTTCTTATTCTGATGCTGATTGGGCTGCAGTCTACACCCATGTCCCATGTGATCGTCCCTATCTTATACCCAGTGATTATGACCCCAATCTGGCACTGGCTGTAGTCTGGGGGGAGAATATGGATCAGGCCAAGGAACGTGGACGAAATTTCCTAAAGGGAATTGAGATAGCGGGAAATAATGGGGCAGGGGAGCCAATCCAGACAAATCTGGATTATCTCCAGAGAAATATCGACAAACTTCTTACTTTCTGATGAGAAAAGACGGGATTGATGTGAGTATTCAGAAAAAGTATAGGTTGGTCTTTCCCACTATCCATCCCTTACTACTCAGCAATTAAAACTTAGGCAAAATAACCTAATGGAAGATATACGAAAAAGACTTTTGCGAGCTGCAGAACGGATCGACTACATGATCCAGGTTAAAGGTGATCCGCAATGGGGTAACCTTGTCCAGCTCCAGGATAAACAGAAATATATTCGCGACACCCTTTATGAACTTCCCAAAAGAAAGCTGCGCCAGGAACTGGACACCCTGGAAAAAGGCATAAGCTTTTTGGAGCAGCGCTGTGAGGAGACCCTGACACCTATGGAGCGGGTTCGTATCGTCCGCAGTCCCCTCCGTTTCTCTCTACAGGACATTCTGGAAAATGTTTATGAAGATTACACGGAACTGGGAGGAGAGCAGGAGGCCAATATCGATCCCTCCATGGTCTGCGCCAAGGCCACGATTATCCGAAGCGTCAAGGACCGGTCCTATACCCAGCAGGTTATGGTCATAGGGCATGAAAAGGGACATGGTGAGGAATATCGTAACGGAGGGTCCAGCAAGCCCTGGGGCAATGCCAAGGCCCTGCATTTCATGCAGGTTGCCCAGACCGAGGGAATCCCGATCCACTCTTATATCTTTACTCCCGGGTCCTTTCCCATAGAAGAGTATCCCGGAGCGGCCCAGCAGATTGCCACCAATATTTATACCATGGCCAAGCTCAAGGTCCCCGTGATTTCGGTTATCTCCGAAGGAGGTTCAGGAGGGGCTGAGGCTGTCGGCTTGTCCGATTATCGATTGATGTTCTCCCATGGCTACTACTCCGTCATCTCACCCGAGGGTGCTGCGGCAATCGAAGGCAAGATCAAGGAAGGGAAGCACATCCCGCAGGATCTCGCTGAGGACTGTGCCGCCAGGCTGAAGATAACTGCGGAAGACAACCTGGAGTTGGGAAATATTGACCAGATAATAGAAGAGCCGGTGCTGGGAGCCCGCCGCGATGATTTTGCCTTTTTCAAAAAGCTCAGATTCGAGATGATCCGGGCCACTGATGAAGTAATTTTAAGCGCCAAGAGCTTTCGGGCCATACGGGCCTATTCTGTTAAGCTGCGGAAAGCTGAAGAGGAGGCTGATAATGACCAGCCGATGCAGTTGTCCTGGGAACTCAACCGACGGGAAATAAAAAGGATACTTGAGCTCCGTTCCCAGCGCTACAGGCAGCTGGCCACTGCCGGCTTAGGTGGAGAGCTGTCTCCCATGGAGTTAAAGTGGGAGCGGCTCCAGAAAGGGGCCTACAGTTTTTACTATAATCTCAGATACGATCTCTTCCGTAGTAAACATAAGCAGGTGAAGCATGTGATCAGGGATGTTTCCGGAGAAGGTTCAATGCTCTGGAAACATATTGCCGGGGCTCTGACTTCTGCCTATGATTTTCTGGCCCGCAAAAGTGGTGATGAAGAAGGGGAGGCAAGACCTTTGGTCAGCAACGGCTTTTCCCAGAATGCGGCCATTGAATTCGGTGATACTTATACCAGTCCTCTGGCCAATGAAGATCGTACTGTTACCTGCCCCAATTCCGAAAATCAGGGCTGTCTTGATCTCTGGGTCCCTGATCTCTACGGCGAGTTCTGCGGGGTCTGTGAAAACTGCGGTCATCATTTTCCCCTGGAATATCACTGGTACATCTCTCATCTCTTTGATCAGGGCTCGGTAAGCGAGTTCAACCGGGAGATTACCGCCGGCAATCCCCTGCAGTCACCAGGCTTTGAAAAAAGGCTGCAGGAGGCCAAGAACAGGACCCGCCGCAAGAGCGGGATAATTACCTTTGAAGCCAAGGTGATGGGGGTAGAGCTGGTGGTGGCCATTCTTTACAGCGATTTCCGCAATGGTACCGTGGGCTCGGCGGAAGGAGAAAAGTTGGTCCGGGCCTGTGATCTGGCCATGCTGAAACGGCGGCCCCTGCTGGCCTATGTTCATTCCACCGGCGGCATCCGTATCCAGGAAGGAACCATGGGAGTCGTCCAGATGCCTAAATGCACTATGGCTGTAAGGGAATACGTGGACTCCGGTGGACTCTACATAGTTGTTTACGACAACAATTCCTATGCCGGGCCGGTGGCCAGTTTCCTGGGCTGCTCTCACTATCAGTTTGCCATCAGGTCAAGCAGGATCGGTTTTGCCGGTCCCCGGGTTATCAGGGATACCACCGGAGAGGACATCCCCCCTGATTACCACAGTGCCAGAAATGCCCTTAAAAGGGGCCATATCCATGGTATCTGGGACAGGAGGGAGTTCCGGGGCAATCTTCATAAGGCCCTGATGACCATGGGCGGCTCCAGTCTCTATTACAGGTGATCAGCCAACATCCGGTACCTGGCCTGAAACCTAAAACTTAAAAACTTAGCACCTGACGTATGAGTGAATCCATAGATTACGAGTCAATTCTTAAAGAATACCGGGAGGATCCCTACGGTTATGTAGACCTTTATTCCCAGCATACCGGCGAAATTTATTTTTATGTGGGGCTGGGGGATGAGGTCAAGGGAGTCAGCGGCCAATGGCATCATATCCCAGGTACCCATCTCTGCGATATTGTCAGGGAACGCAATGTGAAGCCCATAATGTCGCCTTCAAGCGGAGTGGTTTCCTTTGTGGCCCAAGAACTGGAGGGCCAGTTCATCGAGGCTGGCGAAAAAATAGTTACCATCCGCCACCCCTTGAAGAAAATGGAGATTATTGAATTGATCCTCCGTCAGGTGCTGGTGCCCTTCAAGGCGCCGGAACGGGCCAAGTATTTTTTCTCCCTGGATATCCAGTCCCGTATTGAAAAATTCGGACAGCGTTCCGTATCTGTTCAAGAGGGAGATGAGGTTTTCACCATGTCTCTCATGAAAAGGGACACACCGATATACTATACCGGCGAACCTGGACTCATCCATTCTGTCTACTTCAGACCCGGGGTCACAGTGGAGAGAGGCGAGCCCCTCATCGGAGTGTGCCCTCCGGACAAGCTGCCGCTTATTGAAAAGATAATAACCCGGGTTAAGGCGGAATGGCCGGCGTGATAGGTATAGGTCTAACGCATCATTATCTCTTTCTGTTTCCTCAAGTTTTCGGGGAATTTTTTAAAGCCAATTCATAGATATCAAGACCTTGATCTGCACTCCTGATGACCTTTCCGGCTATATTGGGAAAGAGGAAAAAAAACGCCGGGACCGGGAATTCACCTCTTCCTCTATTGATAAGATTTTCCGCTACGGAAGCTGTATCGGTTCGGAGATGCGCTCTTTCCCTTTTCTGGAGCGGGGGATGGAAAAGGCCCGCTGCCTGATCAGGGAATACGGAGAAGAAAGTAAGTCTTTTCCCAGTGGGATGGTGATCTCAGCTGAATCCCTGGGCGCCGGTAAAGGCCGTTTCCAGCGGAACTGGCATGCTCCGCCCGGCGGTATCTGGATCACTGTGGTGATCGTCAATACTCTTCTGCCCCGATCCAGCCGTCTGCTACCCCTGGCCGCAGGTGTTGCCTGTTGCGAGACCGCCGTTCATTTCGGACTCCCTGCTTCCATCAAGTGGGTCAATGATGTCCAGACCAGGGGCAGGAAGACAGCAGGTATCCTCACCGAAACTACGAACTTTTCCGGAGAGGAATATGTCCTGCTGGGAATCGGAATAAATGTCAACAACAGTGATTTTCCGGCGGAGCTCTCCGATTCCGCCATATCTTTCCGGGATTATCTGGGAGGAGAGTGTGACCGTAAAATGGTTCTGGTCGATCTCCTTGCCAAGCTTTCCTGGAACGTCGGTCTTCTCCATTTCTTTGAAGCCCTCCAGTTGGCGGGGGAAGAAGACTCGGGTCATCCTCTTATCCGAAGGTATAATGAGTTGAGCGACTCCCCCGGGCGCCGCGTCCTTTTTGGTTTTAATGTGGAAGAGGAGTCTCAGTATGAGGCGGAAGTTCTGGGAATTGACGAAGAGGGCGGCCTGCAGATGCGGATTTCAGAAGAAGATCGGATTATTACCGAGTACAGTGGCGAAATCCGCTATCTCTCCTGATTTGCTATAATCTCCTTTACATCACAAGAATTTTTCAACCTGCTCTATCAGTTTATAATTTGAATGAATTAAAAAATTAAATAAAATAGTAAGGCAGGCTGAAATAGTCGGAAGTATTCAGACTCTACCATCTCTCTTCTGACTCCTGTTTTTAAGAATCAAAGGAATAGGAGGTTGCCAATTGAATCCCAAACTTGATTTTATCTTTGCCAGGCGCAGCGTCCGTAAGTTTCAAGAGGGGGAGATTCAGGAAGAGATTCTGAACGATCTCCTGAAAGCGGCCATGGCGGCTCCTTCAGCGGTTGGCAGGGATCCCTGGCATTTTATAGTAGTCCGGAATAAATCCATACTGGAGCGGATAACCGATATCCTGCCCAATGGCAAGATGTTGCGGGAGGCCGGGGCTGGTATTATTGTCTGCGGGGATATAGAGAGAGCTCATGACCGCAGAGAGTCCTATATGTTGCAGGATCTGAGTGCGGCTACGGAAAACATTCTCCTGGCTGCCAGAGCCTTGGGCCTGGGTTCCTGCTGGCTGGGTATTCACCCCCGCCAGGAGAGAATAGGGGAGATCAGGAAGCTTTTCAGTCTCCCGGAAAATATCATTCCCATGTGCGGCATTGCCCTGGGATGGCCGGCGGAAGAGCCTGAACCCCGCACTCGTTACCAGGAGGAACGGGTGCACTGGGAAGGCTGGACAGGGTAGACCTTATGGAAAAAGTAACTATATTCGAACCTTATCCTTTTGAAGTGGGGGAAAAAATTCACATATCAGGAGGAAAAAGGAAAGGCGACTGGGAAGTGGTGGCATGCGATGATAACGAGGTCAAGCTGCGCTGCCCTGTCAGCGGCAGGGAATTTACCTGGGCCAGATTTAACTGTTTTGTGGAGAAACGGTTCCAAAAGTGGCCCCAGCCGGAATAAAGGAACACACGTACAACTATGAAGGGAACGTGCACGGTATATTGTGATGGCCTGACTATCAGCTTGGATACCGGTGTTGATATCCGGGATATTACTTCCTCTCTTAAAGATATTACAACTGCTTCAGGAATAAAGGACGGAATGCTGACTGCTGGTATTGTAGGGTCAACCGGCTCCCTGACCACCATAGAGTATGAGCCGGGCGTGGTTTCTGATCTGGCCCGGGCCATAAACGAAATTGCTCCTCCAGGTGCGGTCTATGAGCATGAAAAGGCCTGGCATGACGGCAACGGTCACAGCCATGTTCAGGCCGCTCTCCTCGGGCCGTCTTTATCAGTCCCGGTCCGCAAAGGGAGACTTGCCCTCGGCACCTGGCAGCAGGTGGTGGTGATTAATCACGACAACAGGCCCAGGGACCGGAAGGTGGAAGTAACGATTTTTGGTAGGTTATGAAGGAATCTGTTTTGGAAGCAGGTATCTTGTCTGTATGGCCGGAAAGGGGTTGTGGCTGGATCTGCCGCCGGGATCTTGATCGTGGCGGGGACAGTCCCACTCTACTCAACCCGGATTATAAAGAAGAGGAAGAAGAGGTTGAAGTTTTTTATTATTGTGCCCTTTGCAGTAACAGGATTGCCTCGGCAAAACAGATAATAGAGATGAAGGGCAGTCATACCCACTATTATGCCAATCCTTTCGGTCTCGTTTTCGGTATCGGCTGTTTTGCCACGGCCCCGGGGGTGTTGAGTAAGGGGACGCCCACTCTGGAAAATACCTGGTTTGCCGGCTACAGCTGGTGCTATTCTTTCTGCGGCTTCTGTTACACCCACCTGGGCTGGCGGTATCTGTCCCAGTTTGATTCAGGCAGTTTTTACGGGCTTATCATGGACCGTCTGATAAGGGAGTAATGATAATGGCATATATCCTGGCTGCTGACGTGGGGGGTACCAAAATCAGGCTCGGCCTTTTCAGCAGGGAATCCGGCGCTCTGGAACTTGTCAGGGAAGAGGTGCTTCCCAGTAAAAAGTTCAGCACCTTTGCCCGGCTCCTGGACTCCTTTCTCAAGGAAGACCGGTATGAAGTAGATTCGGCCTGTTTAGGGGTTGCCGGGCCGGTGAAAGGAGATAGGGTCAGGTTGACCAATCTGCCTTGGACTATAGACGGCGGTGAAATAAAACGGAGCTTTGCTTTAGATACCGTATATCTTATTAATGATCTTCAGGCCACCGCCTTTTCCATTCCCTGGCTGGTTGATCAGGATATCCTGGAACTAAGACGGGGCAGGGCTGATCCCGAAGGCCGCCTTGCAGTAATCGCCCCGGGGACCGGTCTGGGAATGGCCTATATCATCAGGGAGCAGGGCAGGCATATAGTTTCCCCGTCCGAAGGAGGGCACGGCAGTTTTGCCCCTGCCGATTCCCTGGAGATGGAGCTGCTGGATTATTATCGGGAAAAGATTGGGCAGGTCAGTTATGAGGACTTGTGTTCCGGAGGAGGCATTCCCCTCATTTACGAGTTCCTGCAGCAAAAGGGGAGCTATCCCGCCTCAGAGGTAAGGGCTCTGAACCTGCAGGATGGTGATCCGGCGCCGGTGATTGTGGAATACGCCCTGGATCAGGAAAGACCATGCCCCCTGTGCCGGGCTACCGTGGAACATTTCTGCCTTATTCTGGCCGGGGCCTGTTCCAGGCTTGCTTTGACAGTGCTGGCCACCGGCGGGGTTTATATAGCCGGCGGCATCCCCCCCCGGATACTTCCCTTCCTGCGTCAAAAAGCATTCCTGCAGAGATTTTCTGATAACAGGCGGATGGGCCATCTTTTAGAAGATATCCCTGTCAAGGTTGTCCTCAACCATCGGGCTCCACTCCTGGGGGCGGCAGCCCGAGCCCGGGAAAAGTGAGTAATGCGGTCCCGGACCTGGAAGAAGATCATTATAATCGGGGCAATTGTTCTGCTGGTGGTGGCCTATAAATTTTTAGGCCTGGATCAATACCTTACCCTTTCCTATCTTAAGGATTCCCAGGCGCTATTTACCGAATTTTACCAAGCCAATCCGGCAACTGTAATCGCCTCCTACATGGGTATATATATCCTGGTCACTGCCCTTTCCCTGCCAGGGGCCGCAGTGATGACCCTGGCCGGCGGAGCCCTTTTCGGCCTGCTGGTCGGTGTGATCATAACCTCATTTGCTTCGACCATCGGAGCCACCCTGGCCTGTTTTGTCGCCCGTTTTCTTTTAAGAGACTGGGTTCAGAACAAGTTTGCTGTCAGGCTTAAGGCTATAAACGACGGTATTGCCAGAGAGGGAGGCTTTTATCTCTTTACCCTGCGTTTGATCCCGGTTTTCCCGTTTTTTGTGATCAATCTGGTCATGGGGTTGACCAGGATGTCCCTTTTCCGTTTTTACTGGATCTCCCAACTGGGGATGCTGCCCGGTACCATAGTTTATGTCAATGCCGGCAAGGAGCTGGGAGAGATCGACAGCCTTTCCGGTATCCTTTCTCCGGGCCTGATATTTTCATTTGTTATTCTGGGTGTTTTCCCGCTTATAGCCAAAAAGATAGTGGAGTGGATACGTATTCATAGAAGCTCAAAGGAGAGGTAATAAGTCCTTATTTTAATTTACCATAAGAGCTTTCCTTCTCAGGATCCTGTAAAAGCAAACAAGGAAGAACTAAAATAAAGAGTCGACAGAATAAACATTATTGTTTATATTGTAATATTTTGTACCGTAGACAGAACACTCCCAATTTTAATTGCTACTAATCAATGCAGGAACTGCCGGAAAATCAGAGGATCGTTATAACCGGGATAGGTCTGGCCTCTCCGACCGCGGATAATCCCGAAGAGTTTCGCCATAGAGCCCTGGCCGGGGAGAGCGGGATTCAAGATATCTCGCTGCGCCATATTGGCAGGGTTCCCGCCGGCATTTGTGATTTTCCGGAAACCAGATACCGGAAAAAAAAAGATAATAAAAGAGGAACCAGGGCGGGTGCCATAGGTGTTTACTGTGCCGGTGAAGCCCTGAATGACGCAGGCCTGACAGATTTTGTGGATTATGAAGAGGAAAAGACCGGGGTCTATATCGGTCTTACTGAACACGGCACAGTAGAGACGGAAAACGAGATCCACAATATCAGCCAGTTTGCTTATGACCTTGACTACTGGACTCATCACCATAACCCTAGAACTGTTCTCAATAATCCCGCAGGCGAGATAACCCTCAGCTTTGGCATAACCGGTCCCCATTATTCCGTGGGGGCGGCCTGTGCCGCAGGCAATGCCGCACTGATCCAGGGTGCCCAGATGCTTCTTCTTGGAGAAGTGGATATGGCCCTGAGCGGCGGGATATCCGAGAGTACGAGCTCATTTGGCATATTTGCCAGCTTCCGGGCCCAGGGTGCCCTGGCGGCACATCAGGATCCCCGGCAGGCCTGCCGTCCCTTTGACCGGGACCGTAACGGCATCGTCATTTCTGAAGGCGGCTGTATTTACGTCCTGGAACGGCTTGACCGGGCTCTTGCCAGGAAAGCCAGGATATATGGAGAACTTGCCGGCTGGGCAGTCAATTCCGATGCCATGGATTTCGTTCTTCCCTATGGAGTGCGTCAGGAAGAATGTATGCATTTAGCCATGAAAAGAGCGGGGTTTGAACCCCGGGATATTGATATTGTCAATACCCATGCCACTGGAACCATGCAGGGTGATGCCGAGGAATGTCGGGCGATCAGGAAGGTATTTGCCGACTGTCCCGACACTTATGTCAACAACACCAAAAGTCACATAGGACATGCCATGGGAGCGGCAGGAGTACTGGAGCTGGCTGCCAATCTCCCGGCTTTCCAGGATGGCCGGGTCCATCCTACCATAAATTTTGGTAATCCTGATCCGGATTGTGACTTGCCTAATTTGGTAGTAAACGAACCGAAGCAGTTGGATTCCGTTGAGGTAATACTCAACAACTCCTTCGGTATGGTAGGGATAAATTCGGTTTTGATCGTTAAGAAGGTGGAATAGTTACGAGAATTAGAAATTAGAAATTACGGATTGGCAATTGATAAAACATATGTATTGTATAATTCGTAATTCATAGAGAGGATCTTATGACCCGTGATGAAATAAAGGATCTTATCATAGAAATTATTCAGGATATTGATGAGGATGCCAGTACTGATAATCTCAATCATGATGACCAGCTCAGGGATCAGCTTGATCTCGATTCCATGGATTTCCTCGACATAGTTATGGAACTCAGGAAACGATACAAACTGCAGATTCCGGAAGAAGAGTACCCCAGGCTTGCCACTCTTAATAGTTGTGTAGATTATCTTGAACCTAAACTTAAAGAATTCTGATTAACTCGTGGCGGATTATTCTCTTGTGGTAATCGGCGGCGGCCTGTCAGGACTGGCTGCCGCAATACGTTATGCCCGGTTCGACAGTTCCGTTCTGGTTCTGGAAAAGCACAGCAAGCCCGGAGGTCTTAACTCCTATTATCGACGCCGGGGTTATCTCCTGGAGACCGGGCTTCACGCCATGACCAATTATTCCCCTCCGGACGCTCGTCAAGCCCCCCTGAACCTGCTTCTGCGTCAACTCAAGATTTCCCGGAAAAAAATAGATTTTCATGAACAGCAAGGTTCGCTTATAAGATATCCGGACAAGAGTCTTTTTTTTTCCAATGACCCGGACCAGCTGCTGACTGAAATAGCCCAAAAATTTCCCCATGATATAGACGGGTTCCGCAGTCTGGTCTCTGAGATCAGGGAATACCCGGATCCCACTGCTGACAGCGGCGGGCTCTCGGCCCGCAGCTATCTCGAGAACCGCCTCAGTGACCCCCTGCTCATCGACATGCTGTTGCTGCCTCTGATGATGTACGGCAATAGCGCCGAGCATGATCTGGATCTGGACCTTTTTATTATCCTATTCCGTTCCATTTTTCTGGAGGGTCTTTTCCGGCCGGCGGGTACTATCAAGGATTTTCTCGATCTTCTCCTGGAGCACTATCACTACCTGGGCGGTGCAATCCGGTATCAGAGCGAGGTCAGGGAAGTACTGACCTCGGGATCCAGGGTTGTGGGGGTGAGACTGGCGGATGGTGAAGATATAAGCTGTGATCATCTTATATCCACTGCAGGGGGCCCGGCAACCAGCCGTCTCCTGCCTGGGGCCCTTAAAAAGGAGATAACAGGGGGCAGGATGAGTTTTTTCGAATCCATCTATATTTTGCCCCGGGAAAGCAGACACAGGCTGCAGGTGTCCCCGGAATCCCGAACCGGGTATTACGGAAATACCAATATTTTCTACAACCAGAGGTACGATTTCGCCTTTCAAAGACCGGGGCAGGCGGTGGACCCTTCCTGGGGGGTTATCTGTTTTCCTGGCAATTTTCAGGACCTTCCTGAGCCAGAGACCTTCCAGATCCGGCTTACTCATGCCGCCAACTATGAAATCTGGAAAGGTTTTTCCGACGGAGAGTACCAGGAGAAGAAGAGCCTATGGGCGGAAAAGTCCAGGGAGGCGGTTGCGCCCTTTTTGGGCAGTTTTTATGATGAGGTTGTCCTGGAAGATTCTTTCACTCCCCTTACCGTGGAGAAGTTCACTGCCAAAGACTGCGGTGCTGTCTATGGCAGCCCGGATAAAATAAAAAGCGGCAAGACTGCTTATGATAATCTATACCTTGCCGGGACGGACCAGGGGCTGCTGGGGATAGTGGGTTCTATGCTCAGCGGAGTAACTATGGTCAACAGGCACATATTCGGTCAAAGTTATAAGATGTAAGAGCGGAGATCCTGAAAAATTACACCTAACAACACCTGAAACCTGAAATCTTAGTTGAATGATCTACAAGTCTATTGAAAAAGCGGCAGACAGTTATGACGTAATTGTTGTGGGTTCCGGCCTGGGAGGGATGACCGCTGCCAACCGGCTGGCAAAGGCCGGATACAGTGTTCTTCTTCTCGAACACCACCATAAGCTGGGGGGGCTGGCCACTTGGTTTAAGAGGAAGAATCATATATTTGACGTCTCTCTCCATGGTTTCCCCTACGGGATGGTCAAGACCTGCCGTAAGTACTGGAATAAGAAGATAAAAGACTCCATTGTGCAGCTCAAGAACATAGTCTTTGATAATCCCCAGTTCTCTCTGCAGACCACCTTTGATCGCCAGGATTTCAGCGACATCTTACATGATAAGTTCTCTGTACCTCGGGAGACGGTGGAAAGTTTTTTCAGTTCAGTGGCTTCCATGAACTTTTATGATGACTCCTCCCTTACCGCGAGAGAATTTTTTGAGCAGTATTTTCCGGGAAGGTCTGATATTCATCGTTTACTTATGGAGCCCATTACTTATGCCAACGGCTCCACCCTGGACGACCCGGCCATCACCTACGGCATTGTTTTTTCCAATTTTATGGACAAGGGTGTCTTTACCTTTCAGGGAGGGACGGACCGACTCATTGAAATGATGACCGAAGAACTTGAGGCCAATGGCGTGACTATCTGCAGTAATTCCAGGGTTGACAGGATACTGGTGGAAGAGGGCCGGGTGAGAGGGGCGGCTGTCGGAGAAAAGG